>NZ_VIKZ01000062.1:0-24860 GCF_009711985.1 Dolichospermum sp. UHCC 0260
TGAAGGAATACAATTCTTATAGTTCTCTAGTTTTAAATTATCAAACCCTTGCCCCAATTAGTTCCACCAGTTCCACAGGTAATTCTTTATTATCTCTAAGTTGGCGGTTTAAGCCTAATAAGTCTAAGTTCGAGATAGATTTAGGCTATAGCATTGGCTCAGAAGGATCGGGATTTATTACTAATTTTGCCCATGAAATCTTTTCTGGTTTATTTTTACAAGCTAATTATAGTAATATTGGTTTAGGATCAAATGCAGATAGATTTAGGCTTTCCCTTGCATCTTGCTTTGACTTCAAACGTGGTTTTTGTTTAAATGATTCTTTCCAGGCTAGACCCAGAGTGGATAACGGTATTCTTTTTAAACCATTTTTTGATAAGAATAACAATGGCATTAAAGAGCCGACAGAGCCTTTAATTCTCAAGAACTCAGGTTCACTTTTAATTGTCAATAACAAGCCTGTTTTCCAATATCGATCAGAAGTTACCGATAATGGGATTATTGCATCCCTAAAACCAGGAATGTATCGCCTGGATTTAGATCTTTCTGGTTATCCTTTAGATTGGTCTCCTACTAAAAATACGGCTGTGGCGATTGAAGTTGTGGCGGGAGGTTTTACAGAAGTTGTTATTCCCTTTGCTAGATCCTACACCCTATCGGGAACTGTGACTGATGCTAAGGGAAAAGTTGTCTCTGGTGCTAGGGTTGAAGCTGTATCTTCTACTTCTAATCACAGGGTTTTTTCTATTACGGGTAGTGGTGGGATGTATTATCTAGAGGGATTAATTGACCGTAAGTATAATCTTTTGATCAATAATATTCCAGCAGAACCAAAAACAATAGATTTAAGTGAATCCTCTGAACCTTATCAACAGCTAAATTTACGACTTAGTCCGTCAGTGGAAAAAAACCTGTTGTAGTGGTGTCAATAGCCGCGCGACCTTTGTATGAATATATTTATCACGGTGGACGAGATACTGAGAGTTTTTACACTTTTACTTCTCAACGCAGTGAGCGGCTAACTGAAGCGGGCATTCATCGCTGGTGGAAAAACATTAAAGCACAAGCAAATGTTGAAGAGTGGGAACTTATCCATGATGTAACTTTTCATGATCTGCGACATGATTTCGCTCACCGAGCGCGTGAAGCCGGAGCGTTTATGTTTGCGAGCCGCAATAGTTAGGTACACTGAGCCAACTTTGAAAAATTCAAGCAGTTACCAATTGAGTTAAATGCTTGAGAATACGCAGCACGTCGTACAATTCATTTCCAGGATTACGCATTAAAAAACCTTTTGATAAAGCATAACGGGGTGGTTTTCCTTTTACTAATTTCACAAAAATAAACTCGCTACCTGTGGCAATCATCCCAAAACTGGGTTTATCAGGATAGGGATTACCTAACATATAAGAGAGAATTTGTGCGAGTCCTTCTTCAATAGAAAAAGAAGCTTTTTTTGATTCAATAATCATCACCCAGAATTGGTCTTTTAAAACTAAAATATCCATTCTGCCTTTGATGATTACGTCTTCATCTGGTACGGCAATATCTATAGATTCTTCTGATTTTACATAAAAGGGAGATAGGTAAAAATCACCGATAAAAAGTATCGGATCTACAACTGCCATGCGGACAACATCTTCTAGTAATGGCGGATAATTGAGAAGATTCAAGTAACCAGCTTTTATTTTGTTTAAAAGTTGTTTATCTAAATCTGTAAGTTCTGGTAATTCTTCTTGCCATTCCCAAAATAATTGTCCATCTAAAACTAACTCAATGCCAAAATTATCAATTAAGTAGCGTAAATCAATATCTCTCGCTTGGAGTGTTTGTGTCATAATTTGGGAATTGGTGATTGGTGATTGGGAATTGGTGATTGGTAAAATTTAACTCCTATTATATTATATAAATATTTACCGGAACTTCTTATGGCGAGGAACAATGACTATTACCTGTCATGGCGAGGAACAATCATTGGTGACAAGTTAAGGAAAAGGGGAAATTGTCAAGGGGGTATTTGCAGAGGTCAATAATCATGGGAAACTCAATATAGACAAGCAATTGAGCGAATTAAAACTATCTCTGATTTAGTAACTTGGTTAAATCGGCATGAAAATTAATTAAGTGGGTTATCTTTTATCTCTTTCTCTTTGCGTCTTTACGTGAGAAAAACCCAAAATCAAGATCCCCGACTTCTACAAATTCAATTTGATAAATAACAAAATTTATCAAAGAAGTCGGGGATCTAAAAACTTCTAAAAATCCTCATCATCAACAAAAAACTCTGCATCCTCATCTACCCTAGATTGCGACTCTCCCAACCCCCAGAGAGGCTGCAAAACTGCTGTACCTAACAAACCCACAGCCACACTAAAAGCTAACATCAACCCCAAGGGAATTTGGATTGATTGAAAACCCAAAAACCGTAAAGATACAGAAGTAGCATTTTGGACAGAAATGAGAGCGATCGCTACTACCCAAATAGCTATAATTAGTAATATTAAAAAATTCGCCAATATTTTCAAAATCATAACTTTAAAATATAAACGTTGCCAAAAATGTAGAGACGTTCCATGGAACGTCTCTACACTGTCTATGCTAACTTAGCAATTTCAGCTTCCATGAATTTAGCAATCTGACTAAGTTTTGCTGGTGAGTTAGTTTCCATATACACTCTCACCAAAGGTTCTGTTCCAGAAGGACGCAGCAATACCCAGCTACCCTCTTCTAAATACAGTTTAATACCATCTTTCCTTCCCACCTCTTTCACCGCAATTCCTGCCACTTCTGACGGCGGATTTTGGGTATAAGAATCAATCACGGCAACCTTGTGAGATTCTGTGAGGTGTAAATCCAAGCGATTGTTATACAAAGGACCATCAGCTTCAGCGATCGCTTCCTGTACCAACTGACTTAAAGGCTTACCTTCATAAGCGATCGCCTCAGCCACTAGCATATCTGCTAAAACCCCATCTTTTTCAGGAATATGGCCAATGATACTTAAACCACCGGATTCTTCTCCACCAATCAAAACAGCGGTTTCCCGCATTTTCTCACCAATGTATTTAAAACCTACCGCAGTTTCATAAATTTGCAAGCCATACTTAGCAGCAAAATTATCTAATAAATGCGTAGTTGCCACAGTCCTAACAATTGCACCGCTCTTACCCTTGTTTTTAATCAAATGCCGTGCTAGAACTAACAACACTGTATTGGGAGTGAGAACATTACCTTGTTCATCAACAATACCAAAGCGATCGCTATCACCATCGGTAGCCAAACCCAAATCCGCATGATCAGCTTTCACCGCTGCCACCAACTCAACTAACTGTTCCCCTTTGGGTTCAGGCATACCACCACCAAACAGCACATCTCGCCAATCGTGGAAACTTTCTAATTGACAACCACAGTGTTGCAAGACTTCATCTAAATATCCCCGTGAGGTAGAATAAAGGGCATCATACTTGACCTTTAAATTCGCACTTTTAATTTTTTCCACATCTAACAAGGTGTAGATAAAATTTAGATAATCGGGCTTCGGATCAAAAGTAGAAATTGAACCAGATGGGTTACTACCGGGTAACTCGTCCGATGCCGTTTCTATATTGGCCACAATAGTATCAGTAATTTCTGGAGTTGCAGGACCTGCATAATCGGGAATATATTTAATCCCACAATAGGGTGCAGGATTATGACTAGCAGTAAACATCAAAGCCCCTGCGGAATTGAGCAGACGCGCATTGTAGGCAATTACTGGCGTGGGACAATCCCGATCAGTAATTTTCACATTCCAGCCCAAATCCGCCAAAACTGCGGCAGATGTCCGGGCAAACTCGTCTGCTAAAAACCGCGTATCGTAGGCAATTAAAACCGGTTTGTCTTTACTATAGGCAGTTTCCAGATAACTAGCGATCGCCCTGGTTACTTTCCGTACATTGGGAAAAGTAAAATCATCGGCAATAATTCCGCGCCAGCCGTCAGTCCCAAACTTGATTTTACCGGAATTGCTAGGGTTACTCATATTGCCACTCTCTCCCGTGCATGATTATTGCTATTTACTATTAGGAAGCATCCCGCAAAGCTGTGGAACAGCCACTAAGCCGCAAGTATCCCCAAAGTAATTTCTCTCACTCTACATGAGCAATGTCAACCCCCGATAGACCCTTTGTTAGTTACCACCTTTGGTCTTTATTTGCCCCCAGCCGGGGACAGGAACATTGGCATTGCCAAATGAGAAGAGGATTTATCAAAGCGCGACAGCATGAACCCCAAGTTAAAGCTTTATTGACAACAGCTACCCCACCCCAGCGCATTGGCATTCTTGCCCAAAAAGGCGTATATGAATTTCATCATCACCTGCATTGGTTAACTCAGGCTGATGGTGTGGAAAAAGTGGCGAGGTTATTGGGATTGAGTCAGACTCATGAAACTGTTAAATATCGGGTATTGCAAATTTTAAGAAAATATCAAAATGCCCCTTTATTATTAGGTAAGCGGATTCTGGAATTAACTTCCGGTGATGAAGGTTTTCCTAAACCGATTGTGATTGAAAAACAAGATTATTGCTTTCGGTTATATGCCGCTATGGACTGTATATTTATTGAGTCTGATAGCACCTTACATATTTTAGATTTTAAAACGGGTAGATCGGCTTTTGACCACAGACAAGCATTAGTTTATTTACTTGCAGCCCGTTATCTTTATCCTGGCAAACCCGCAGTTGCATCTTTTTATAATTTGGAAGTTTGTAAAAAATCGGAATTAATTACTATTAGTAATAGTGAGTTTAAAGCTTTAGAATCTGAGTTAGCAAATATTGCCCATCAACATCAAGAAGATTTGCAACAATATGAAGCTAAAAATAGCAACTTCAGTCAAATATTTCCCCCAAATCCCGGCAACCATTGCCGTTTTTGTGCTTTTAATTCTATCTGTGAATTTGCTGATTTAAAACTACCAAAATCCTATTCCATGCCAATTACAAAATCTCATCCTTCTCCCACATCTTCGTGAGTCGTACTTTGGTGATTTGGGCTTTGGCTAGTTGTTGTATGGGACGGTTGGTGATTTGGAGGGTTATGCTACCGGAGAAAAAATTTCTATGCCCAATTAGAAAATAAACCTTAATTACGGGTATTATATGGTTGAGGCATTTCTTTTATTCATACTGTAAATGCCCATTTTTTAATTTCTGGAGCTATTCAATGTCAATTTACGTCGGTAATTTGTCCTATCAAGTCGGAGAAGAAGACCTCAAGCAGGTTTTTGCAGAATATGGAACTGTAAAAAAAGCTCAACTACCTATTGACCGAGAAACCGGACGTGTCCGGGGTTTTGGCTTTATAGAAATGAGTTCAGATGAAGAAGAAGAAGCAGCAATTGCTGCACTTGATGGTTCTGAATGGATGGGACGCAGCTTGAAAGTTAATAAAGCTAAACCCAGAGAAGATCGTGGTGGTGGTGGACGGGGTGGCGACGGTGGCGGCTATTCTCGCCGTTACTAAGTTTGAACATCCACAATAAATCATAATTTTATCAAGACACACAAAATATGTGTCTTTTTTAAGTCCTATGGCGGATTTTATCTCAGTGCTGATATTATAGTTAAAGAAAAAGTCAAATTTTTAGTGTTCGGAGCTATTCAATGTCAATTTACGTCGGCAATTTATCCTATGAGGTTACGGAAAATGACCTAACTGGGGTTTTCACAGAATATGGAAAAGTGAAGAGAGTCCAACTACCCACTGACCGGGAAACTGGTCGGAAAAGAGGTTTTGCCTTTGTAGAAATGGAAAAAGAGGCAGAAGAAACAGCCGCAATTGAAGCACTTGACGGTGCTGAATGGATGGGACGTGGGTTAAAAGTTAACAAAGCTAAACCCAAAGAAGATCGTGGTGGTGGTGGTGGACGTGGTGGATATGGTGGTGGTGGACGCGACCGTTACTAAGTTTTGCCATTAAGACTCTAATTATCATATTTTTAGGACAGAGGAAATCTCTGTCTTTTTTTAATTTATACAGCACTTTCCGGTGTTATGAGGTACATATCTAGCGGGCAAGACTTGTACTGAGCTTGTCGATAGCGCAGCGTGGCGTTAGCCATAGTATGCCCGCACTACAAGAGTTTCATAATTCAAGTTTGTACCTCATTAGAGCGAAATCTGCTATATATAACCGTTTCAATTCATGCTATTGTCCGATTTCTCAAATTTTCAGTAAACTTATATTTTAACAAAATCTCTTAAAGAATGATAAGTCAATACCACTGAAATTAATGCTAAACGCAATATTCAATTGTTCTAAAGTTTCCACTAACCAGCTAACAGAATTAGTGGTAGAGTTTTCATAGTGATTAAATAAAATTGCAAATTTTCCTTCTAAATGTGGTTTTACTTTCCGACAAATCAGGACAATTTTTAATAATAAACCCATTGTGGGGACTGTTCCTTGATTACTAATCAAATCCAAGAACACAAAATGCTGTGGTGATGATTTGTTATGAACAACTAAAAAGTTTAATAAATTACCACAAGTTCTCATCAATAATAAATCATTAACTTTTTGTTCATCTGCTTGAGGCAAAATATTTTGTAAATATTTATATAGTTTTTGATTAAATTGTTTTTTTCCGTAGGAGTTATCTACGGAAGATATTAAATATTCATATAAATCATTTTTAAAATTGCGGAAATTTGCAGCTTGTCCGCCGTATTTTATGAATTGTTGGGCTGATTCATGATATGTATTACCATGTTCGACTTTACCAACAAAATACTTTAAGGTGGTATATAATTCACTATCAGTTAACAATGTCGGATTATTTACCGGGCGCAAAATTCGATTAGCTTCAGCCGTTGTCGTGTTTTGCAACATCTGAATTCGCCGCACTTTATAAGTGACATATTGTGATAAATAAATTTCAAATTTATTTTGTACCTGTGATTGAAAATGTCTCACAGTTTCTTTTTGTTCAAAGGTAGAGTCTTCAGTCATTAAATAATGTTCATATAGATAAGGATAACGGCGAATTAAGGTCATTAGTGGTTGATCATCTCGTCTCTTCGCTAGAGGATAAGTCTCATTTACTACCTGAGTAAATCGTTGTAAAATTAAATACTGTTCGCTGCCAACAAACTGTTTGATTAATTCACGGAGACGGCTAATTTCGCGGGAACGTAAATTATTAACTTTATAAGTAGTGGGTATGCCATTAAATAAACTTATTAAATCAGCAATTGCACTATGTAGCAAGGGTTTCAGGTGCCAGTAGTTGATGAGAATATGACAACACCGATTCAGAAAAAACTTAAATTCTTCAGGTGCGGTCTTAGATGCGGTAATTTTGTCTAAAATTGGCAAAATTTCTGGTTCAGGATAATTCGCTCTTTCAATAAATAGGGACCGAAATATAGCCAACATTTGGTCGGGAGATTCTTTTTGCACTAACTTTAATAAGTGCTGATAGATTAACTGTTGTTCATGATAACAGTCATGATAGTAGTGATCATAGTTTAATTTATGTTTCATGATCAATTGATGTTCTAAGCGCTTTGGCGGTTGCTATAATTACTCATCTGTAACAGGTATGCTAATTGCTGAATAGGCAACTTTGGCAGCGGCTTGTTCAGCGGCTTTAATGGAGCGTCCTTTTCCTTGTCCTAACATTTTTTCATGTAGCCAAACTTCAGCAAAGAAGCGTTCATGAGTGCGGTGGGGTTGACTGACTTCCAAAACTCGATATTCTGGGAGAACTTTGAATTGGGCTTGAGTCCATTCTTGCAAAGCTGCTTTATAATTAAGTCTAGCAGGGTCAAGACGGATTTCTGTGGTTAGCTGTTGGAAATGGGAATCTAGCCAAGGACGAATCAGATTGAGATTGTTGGTGCTAAGGTAAAGCGCCCCTAGAACGGCTTCAAAAGAATCTGCTAATCGTGATTCTTGGCCGATATGATCAGCGGTGGCACTACCAGCCACTAATAAATATAATTCTAAACCATATTCTCTTGCTAGTTGGGCGAGAATGCGATCGCTCACTAAGACTGAGCGAATAGCGGCAAAATCACCGACTGAGCAATCAGCATAATGTTCCCATAATACCTCAGCCGCCACGAGACGTACTACCGCATCGCCGACAAATTCTAGTTGTTCATAATTGGCAGTATCGGAGACGGTAGGATGAGTTAGTGCCAAGTCCAATAATTGCCATTTTACTGGTGCATTTAGTGACAAACCAAACTTTTGGACTAAACTTTCAAGCTGCCGTTGTCTTCGGGGATAAACGCTGGACATTAGGTAAGTGTGGAAAAAAGGGCTAATAACTCTTAACTTAGCATTAAATTATGGAGTACAAGTACAAGTTGTTTTTTGTGGAAAAATTTTCCGTCTGCATATTCTCAGAATTGCAACTAGCTGCGGAATGTGGAATTGAGGTAAGACAGCATACCATAAATTTATGGTAGAAGTTTACTTTATATTAATTTTATTTAACAATTAACTGCTTTTTTTCGTTCTTTTCTTTTTCTCTGGTTTGAGTAAGGGAGCATTTAAGGCTTCATATTGACTAAATAAAAATTCAATTCGATTTAATTCACTGACAAAGGGCTGGGGACGATAACATAAGTCTACGGCTTTATCTAATATTTGATGTGCCTTTACTAAGTCTGGTGGCATTGTCAAGGGATCATACAAATCGGCTAAACTACTATCAGGATATTTTGCTCTGGTGTCTAATACTGCTTGCGCGGCTGTTTCTACTTTCTGTTTTTGTTTCTCATTGACGTTTTCAGGAAAGGGATAGTTATTATAAACGATGGTATTGGAATAGCGATAATCACTTTTTAATCTTCCACATACATATTTTACCCATGTAATGTGCATTTCTGAAGTGAGAATACCAAATAAATAGAGAGTAGCATTAGGTAAAGCTATACAACTGTCATTGACAATAAAATCTTTTGAATAGAATCCAAAGGGAATATATTTTCTTGTTTCTGAAGATGTTCGTGGAACTAGCAAAAAATCACTGTTAGATTGTCTTTGTTCTGCAAACAGAGTAGGGAAATTAGCCATATCACGAGTTTGCTGTTTTGTGCTTTCCAAACGATAGTTTTTAACAGATTCTAACCTTTCAACAACTTTAGGTAATGTTTTTATTTCGTTTGGATTAACATCTTTTAAATATAAAACCCATCTATTTTTACCATTTAAAAATTCATCACCACTCAAAATAGGTTTAAAAAATTTATTGGACATAGGTTCTTTATCAAGAAATTCCTTTTTTTCGTCATCATTAAACAGATAAAATCCACCATCAACAATTTTATTACCATAAATCATTTCCGGTACATTACAAATCGGCTTACTTCTTTTCAATATAACTAAATCATTACCTTCTACTAAATATGAATTAATATTTTTAACTTTCCTCTCAGTTGGTTCACCCTTAATATTTACATAATCGAAAACTCTCTTATTTTCAATATCCTCTAAACCAAAACCAATAATTACACAATGTACAGCAGCATTACCTTTAGCTTCATTACTCCAACTAAAAGTACGATGAGCAAAATGTATTTTTATTTTGTAATTATTGTAAAGTTCCTGCCAAATAATCCCAACTTGTTCACCTTGTGATATAGAATTTGTACTCACAAAAGCACAACGAATATTTGTATTTTGTATTAACTGAGCAGCTTTGATATACCAAGCACTTACATAATCTAAAACACCTGAATTTTTTATACTATTACAAACATATTGCATATCTGCTTTTTGCTGTGCATTTTGGTAAGTTTTTCCAACAAATGGGGGATTTCCTAAGATAAAACTTAACTTTTCCTTGTCGACAACGGTTTCCCAATCAATTCTTAATGAATTACCATGAACAATTTTCGCAGATTTAGTTAAAGGAACTCTAAAAAAATATTGACCAAATTCATGACTAACCTGAATATTCATTTGATGATCAATTAACCACATTGCCACCTCCGCAACACGCACCGCAAATTCATCATATTCAATACCCGTAAATTGATCTACATTAACCTTAATAATATCTTGAATATTAATAAATTGCTGTCCATTTTTATTCAATGCTTGCAAAATTTTAATTTCTAGATTTCGCAATTCCCGATAGGTGATAATTAGGAAATTACCGCAACCACAAGCAGGATCAAGAAAATAAAGATTAGCGATTTTTTGATGTAATTCTTGGAGTTTACCCCGATTACTTTTGACCTTTTCCAATTCTAAATATAAATCATCTAAAAATAGAGGTTTAATCAACTTTTGAATATTTTTTTCCGAGGTATAATGAGCGCCTAAATTTCGTCTTTCTGTGGGATTCATGACCGCTTGAAACATCGAACCAAAAATAGCCGGTGAGATTTTACCCCAGTCAAAACCACAAGCTTCTAAAAACATTTCCCGCATTTTGCTATCAAAAGCAGCGGGTTGTAAAACCTCTGCAAATAATTTCCCATTCACATAGGGAAACTGAGCGAAATTAGTATCTAAATTTGTTAATCTTTTTTCCGGTGGTGTATTTAATGTATGAAAAATAGAAGCAATGTGCATTGCTAAATCACTACCATCTGATTTAGTATGTAAATCAATATATTCCCAAAAAATACCTTTATCAAAAATGCCTGTATCATCAGCAAATAAACAGAAGAGTAACCGGACTAAATAGACTTCTAAATCATGACCTCGATAACCAACTGCTTCTAGTTTATCATGTAGTTTACCCATTAATTCAGCGGCTTGGATATTGACCGGATCTTCATCTTTATAGGTGCGTTTTTCATAACCAGCAATAAAACCGAATAAATGAACCTGATTAATAAAATCTTTGAGGACAAATTCTGTGGTAATATTAGTATCTAAATCGTAGAGTTTAAACTTTTGGAAATCAGAAACTAAAATATATTTTGGTAATTCATGTTCTTTTAAACCAGGGAAATAATCTTTGGCTTGCTGCATAGCTTTATCGAGACTTTTTCCTCTAGATTTATGTTCTACTAAAATTACACCCTTCCAGAGTAAATCAATAAAACCTTGTTTATTATCGGCTTTTTTGACAGATTGTTCAAATGTTGCCACCCTGCGACGAGAAATACCAAAAACATGAAAAAACCCATCCCAAAATGATTTAGCTTCTGCATCTTCTGAGGTTTCATGTTCCCATTCTTGAGAAAATGCGAACTGACAAGTCAGCGCTTACGCTATCGCTCGACTTTTGATTTCGTTCCAGCTTAATGGCATAGTTAATAATTTCTGGGTAAAGAATAGTGGTTTTAAGTTTATATTTTGCAGTTTCTTAATTAGAAATTAATAATAACCACAGCTATATATTATGTCATAAGTTGTCAAATAGCTCTATTCAAAATGTCATTAGCTAAAATGTTTCAGTCTCTCTCATTTTCTGTAGTAATTGAAAAAACGAACTATGGAAAATAAAAAATCCATAATTCGCTTAAAAAGAGAGAGTCGGTAGTAAGCCGGGTTCTGTTCTCTTGCGAGGGCAGTTATCTATCTGGGATGCTTGTTACCAAACACCTCTAGCGGCTCTTTTTCAGCGGAACTGGTAAAAGACCAACCGTAGTTCCTTGTGGCCTTGCTCCCAACCGGGGTTTACCGAGCCAGCGCCTCTCGACGCTGCTGGTGCGCTCTTACCGCACCTTTGCACCCTTACCAACCAATAAATTGACTGGCGGTATCTTTCTGTGGCACTATCCTCACGATCACTCGCACTGGACGTTATCCAGCAAGTCTGGTCTTTCGGGGGCCCGGACTTTCCTCAAATCAGTCTGAATGACTAATCTGCAACTGCCTACGCCTACTCTCTCTTTCTCTAGTTTACTTTTAATTACATGAAAATCGCAAGACTCAGATAGATTACTTTTTATTCCAAGGTAAAGCGTAGGTCCAAGGGATTTTTTTAATAGTAAAAGGACAATTAATAATTGACACTGGAGGAACATTTATTCCCGGTGCAATACCGGCTCTGATTTCTGAAATTCGCAATACAAGTTGTAAGGAAAATTCTAAATTTTTTTTGCCATCTAAAAAGTCTTTATATAACTTTTTATTCCCTTTAACTCCCGCTACATTAATTAAAGGTGAGGCCGGTTTATAGACTCCTGATTCTTTATCTCTTTGAAAAACATCTTCTGCGGTGACATTTTCAGAAATTGTCTTTTTAGGAGCGATAATTGTCGGAACTTGGAATATAGCTAAATCGCGGGTTAAGTCAGGAGATTTGCGAATTACCCGCCGCGACTGCTTGCTATGTTCAACCACGAAAGAACTATTATCCCAGTCAACATATATGGCAATACTATCTGATTTATTTTCAACACTCATTGATAATTCTTTTAGATCAGTTTCCACTTTATCTAGTCCATAAGTACCTGTCTTGAAGGAAATACCCACTGTATCTTGGAGATTTTGTGCTTTTAATTGATCATCAACAGCACCTTTTTGGAAATCAACTTTTACTATATCGTCTATAGATGCAATCATGCGATTGATTGTCCAATAGACAACAAGTATATAAATCATCAAAATAATCAGATTTTGGTCGCCACTCTGCATTTTTATAACCCTGATTTTCTACCAATTTCAAAATTGTAACATAGTCTAAACTATGATTTTTTTGATTTATGTGATTTGTGTGATTTATGTGATGAAGTTGTATGATGCAATTGAATGTAATTTTTACAGGTGTGACTCTAAATCATCCAAATCATAAAAATCACAAGAATCATCCAAATCATAAGAATCATAAGAATCATAGTTCAGACGTTTTATGATTTATGTGATTTATGTGATTTATGTGATGAAGTTGTATGATGCAATTGAATGTGATTTTTACAGGTGTGACTCTAAATCATCCAAATCATAAAAATCATAAAAATCACAAGAATCATCCAAATCATAAGAATCATAGTTCAGACGTTTTATATTTCTTATTAGTAAGTCTTTTAAAGTTCAAACTGGTTTCACCGAAATTGATTAGTAACCCAATCTCAAGATTATATGCTTCTAAGTAGTTAATTGCTTGTGCAAAATGAACGTCTTCTAATTTAGTTACTGCTTTTATTTCAACTGAAATAACACCTTCGACCAAAAAATCTACTCGTCGTGTTCCTATTTGTTGTTTTTTATAAAAAATCGGCATTTCAAATTCTCTTGCAAAAGAAATACCCGCTAATTGCATTTCAATTACCAATGCCCTTTGATAAATTACTTCTTGAAAACCATTACCCAATGTTTTATGCACAGTCATAGAACATCCAATGATTTTGGATGTCAGTTCCGAGTATTTATACTTTTCATTGATCATCTTTTTTTGACCCTAACTTACCCTACCTTACTTGATTATTGTCTAAACTATAATTACTTTGATTCAATGATTACCATATTAAATCATCATGATCACCAAAATCACTACAAATCATAGTTTAGACAGATGCAGGGAAAGAAAAGCAGTTCATAAATTAACTCGCGTGTTCCCAGTCGCTGAGTGATTCAGACTGTTGATTTTTAGCTTTAGTTTTCCGAACTGGTACTTTAGGAGTCCCAATATCAACAGGAGAAAAAGACTGTTTCTTTTTAGTAGACTTGCGTTCTTGTGTATTTTTCATGACTATTTTCACTTCCTGAAAATTTTTAACCACACTTACATTATCAACTTTGATTTATCAACTCCCGGATAAAAGATTGAGATGATTATGCAAAATTCATCAATCTCTAATATTCTATTATTTAGTGGGATTTGCTACAGAAAAACCTTGTTTTTTAGGTTGGATATTTCCTAACTTTACTTGAAAGTTTATTTGGTCGTGTAGCTTGCCAGTTCTAGCTTCTAACTGCCAATTACCAGGGCGTAAATGCCAAAATATCCCATTACTTGATTGTGTAGATAAATGCTGATCATTTAGCCACCAGTCTATGGACTGATTTAATGTTCCACTAGTTTTAAATTCTAATTTTTGCTGTCCGTCTCCACCTGGATACAGCAGAAATAAATCCCCATTACGAGGAGAGATAATGCGGAAATTATCAGGATTAAAATTCAATTGTGGTTGTTTTGCTAACCATTGATCATACACAGGTGATAAATGGAAATCCGTAGATTTTTGATAGGCAATTTTATCTTTGACAGAGAAATATTCCTGAACTACTGAAGTACAGCTAGGTGTAGGTTTTAACCCTGTGGTGGCGCAGATAGGCAATTTTATCATGTCTGCTGGAGGTGGAAAATCAGCGGGGGCTTGATGTTCGTGCAGATTTAACATGATTCTATTCCACAAAGGTGCAGCCCCTGTGACACCGGAAACTTGACGCATGGGTTCACCGTTGAAATTACCTACCCACGTAGCCACAGTATAATCACTGCTAAAGCCTACAGTCCAGGTATCACGATAGTTTGAAGATGTACCAGTTTTGACAGCGACGGGAAAGGGCAAATTTAACACTGAGTCTACACCAAAAGCTGTGGATCTGGCATAGCGATCGCTTAACATATCAATAATTAATTGCCAATTATGGGAAACTAAAGATTGAGAATTGGCAATTGGAGAACTATTTAATGTAGTTACCAATGGTGTGATTTTCCCCATATTAGCCATAGTTAAATAGGCACTAGCCAGTTCCCATAAATTCACCTCACCACTACCCAAAGTCAACCCTAAACCATAATATTCAGCATCTTGATTTAGATGTGCAAAACCCAATTCATGCAGCCGATTTAAAAAAGTTTCTACACCCACCTTTTCTAATACCTTTACCGCAGGTACATTTAAAGAATTCGCCAAAGCAACTCTGACTCTGACAGGACCAAGAAAGCTGTTAGTATAATCTGTCGGACTATATAATTTTGCTCCCGGAATTGCATAATGAGTAGGAACATCTGCCAAAATAGTATGAGGACTAATTACGCCTTTTTCTAAAGCTAATTCATACACAAATGGCTTTAAGGTAGAACCTGGTTGGCGCAAAGCTTGGACTCCATCATTTCGCCCTAATTTCACATCATTAAAATAATCAGGCGAACCGACATAACTTAAAATCTCCCCAGAGGAGTTGTCAATTATTACCGCTGCTGCATCATGGACATTATTCGCCTTTAAAGAAGAAATTACTTGTTGTACCTGTGCTTCCACAAATTGCTGTAAAGGGCGATTTATTGTCGTACGAATAGGTGATGATTCTGTATTATGCGTATTGTTTTTTGTTGCTAACCAAAATAAAAAATGTGGTGCAGCAATAATTCCCTGTTGCTGGGGGTTAAATATTATTTTCTCTTGATATATAAGTTCTACTTCTGCATCAGAAATATATTTTTCCTGTACCATTCTGTTTAACACATATTTCTGTCGTTGCTGTAATCTTTTTTGATGTTGATAAGGATTAAAATAAGTGGGATTATTAGGAATTGCTGCTAAAATAGAAGCTTGTGCCAAGTTTAAATCACTTGCAGGAATAGCAAAGTAAATTCGCGCCGCAGCTTCCACCCCATAAATATTTCCGCCCATGGGGAGACGATTAATATAAGCAGCTAAAATTTCATCTTTAGTCATTCCCGCAGCTAATCGCCACGATAACCAAACCTCTTTTAATTTTGCAGTCATTGTTCGCGGTGAATTATCCAACATTCTCGCCAATTGCATGGTAATTGTGGAAGCACCAGAAACAATTTTTTTATTTTCTACTCCTATTTTAATTGCCCGCAAAATCGCTTTTAAATCTAACGCCCCATGTTGATAGAAACTACCGTCTTCAGCCGCCAAAATTGCTTTGATAAATTGAGGTGAAACTTGATTTAATTTCACAACTGATGTATTTTCTTGATCACTGGTTAATACAGTTCCTAATGGTAAATTATTCCGATCTGTAAACTCTATTGCTAATTGATGCTGGGCAATATCTACACTATGAATAGGTGCAAAATAGGGGCATAATCGGACTAGAAAACATATCAATATGCAGGAGAAAATAATTTTATTTAGTTTGTAGTTGCGCTTTAGTTTCAATTTATATGATTTTATTTCACGCAGAGTCGCAGAGGCGCGAAGAGTAAGAGTTTTGAGGACATGAGTTAGTAAATTCATCACAATATTAAGAATTGTATGGTTTGTTGGGAATTGTCACACTAGATTAGTTATCTATATATCAATCCTTTTTGATTTGTGTACAGAATTTTTTATCTAACCACAGAGGCACAGAGAACACAGAGGAAGAGAGGAATGCGATGTTTACATTTTATTTAATATGAAGATCATAAAAATATTTAAGTTCCTGGTTATTGTTATTCTCGTATGCGGAATGACGGGTTGTAATTTTGTTGGTATTCAATCAGGTAATGAACAATTACCAATGGTTGAGTCGTTAATAACGCCAAAGTTACCAGATTGGATAGAACAAATCAGTCCTGTGGGAGATGCAAAACCTCTGGGGCAAATTCGTATCCGTTTTAAAGAAGCTGTAATTCCTATTGAAAGTCTTGATAGTCCCCAACAACAAAATTTATTAACTAAATTTGCCATTTGGCCTCCTTTACCGGGACAGTTTCGCTTTTTAACTCCGCGTATGGTGGGTTTTCAAGCTGATAAAGCTATACCGAAAGCGACGCGAGTTAAGGTTACTCTCAAAGCTGGTTTAGCTGATTTAAAAAATCATCGCTTAAATCAAGATTTGGCTTGGACTTTTAATACTGAATCTATTCAAATTACTAATTTACCAGGGGTTAACCCCATGGAAAAAGCGGAAGTTGAACCAATTGATTTACAACCAAAGTTGCAATTTACCTCTAATTTAGCATTGGATCTAGATTCTGTCCAAAAGCATTTACAGTTAATTCCTGAAGGTAAAACTCAAGGTGTGGGTTTTAAGGTGGAATTAGCGAAGGAAGAAACACCAGAAAATTTAGATCCTTTAGAAAAATTTGATCCTGCAACTAAAAATTGGATTTATAATCTGATTCCTCAGCAAAATCTGGAAAAAGCCACACCTTACCGTTTAACTTTTTCTCCTGGTATTCTTCCTGCTAATGGTAATTTACCAAGTCAAAAAGAATTTGTCAGTAAATTAGCGACTTATTCACCTTTGGGATTTGTGGGAATTAAACCTTATGGAGAACCAGATTCAGGTGGAACTTATGGCAGATTTATTAAAGGTAGTCCCCAGTTAGAATTTAATAATCTTTTATTAGCAGATTCCGTTAAGGAAAATATTAAAATTAAGCCAACACCAAAAAACATTGATGGTGTACTGCAAATTTCTGAAGAAGATAGAATTGTCAGCATTAATCCTTATGCTTTAGAACCAGCTACTACTTATACAATTAATATTGAGAAAAATCTCAAAGATAAATTTGGACAAACTTTAGGTAAACCACTCACAATTAAATATGATACTGGTGATATAGCTGGGAATATTTCTGTACCCTCAGATTTAAATATTTTCCCCACAGATAAAGATCTACAAATTAATATTGATACTATTAATTTACCAGAATCAAAATATCAAGCAGCTTATCGTATTGTTAAGCCAACAGATTTAGTTTATACAAATACTGCTAATGATTTATTACCCGAACCTGCTAAATGGCAAGATTTCACAATTAATGGTAAGCAAAATCAATCCTTAACTATCAATGTTCCCCTCAAAGAAAAATTAGGGACTACTCAGGGAATGTTAGCTTATGGAGTGCAAGCACGAACTCATAAATATCAAGAAGACGGTAAACAATTGTGGAGAGAACCCACAACTTATGGAATGGTACAATTAACCAATTTAGGTATCTTTTCTCAATGGTTTCCAGAATCCGGTTTAATTCGGGTTCATTATCTTAGTAATGGTTCACCAGTTAAGGCGGCAAATATTGAAGTTTATCAATCAAAATTAGCTGATAAATCTCGTCCTCAACCTGTACCATGTGCAACTGGGAAAACTGATGAAAAGGGAATTTTGATTATTGAAAATAATCAATTAATCCAATGTTATCCCAAATTAAAATCTAGTTTACCACAATTATTAGTAATTGCTAGTGAAAATCAAGATTGGGCATTTACTAGAAATGAAGAATATAGTGGTGCTTATGGTTATGGAATTGATGCTGGTTGGGAAGCTGATAAACCAGAATCACGAGGCATAATTTTTTCTGATAGAAAGTTATATCAACCCGGAGAAAAAGCGGCTTTTACTGCTTTTGCAGATTATTTAGAAAAAGGTAAAGTTCAGGAAGATAAAAATGCAGTTTATCAATTAACTCTAGTCAATACTACTGGGAAAAATACAGATTTAGGCACAAAAACAACTAATGAATTTAGTACATTTTCTTTAGAGTTACCGATTCCCAAAAATCAGCCTTTAGGATTTTATACTATTAAAGCAAAAGGTAACAAGGGACAAGAAATTTCTGGAGAGTTTCAAGTAGCAGAATTTAAACCACCAAATTTTAAAGTTGATTTACAGCTAAATAAAAAATATGCGGTAATTGATGACAAAATTGATGTGCAAGTAGGAAGTAATTATTTATTTGGTTCCCCAGTGGAAGGAGGAGAAGCTAAATATTTTGTCACTCGTCAACAGGCTAATTTTATCCCTAAAGGTTGGGAAGAATTTAGTTTTGGGAGACAATGGTTTTGGCCGGAAGAAAGTCCCAATGTTCCTAATGATGTTTTACAAACTAACACTAAATTAGATGCGAATGGGAAAAGTAATCAAACCTTAACTGTAGCTAAAGATTTACCCTACCCCATGACTTACCGGGTAGACGTGCAAATTAGTGATGTTTCTAATTTATCGGTTGGTAATTCCCAAACTTTTACTGCTTTACCCAGTAACCGAATCATTGGTTTAAAAACGAATTTTGTCGCTGACGCTGGCAAAGATTTTCCTATAGAATTTATTGTCACTGACCCAACGGGAAAACCTCTAGAAAATCAAAGGATACATCTGGAATTACAACAGATGAAATATAGCAGCGTTACCAAAATCGTTGAAGGTAGTAAAACTCCACAAAATCAAGTTGAATATCAGACAGTTGGGAAAACAGATATTACATCTGGGAATACTCCCCAAACAGTCAATTTAAAGCCTACGGTATCAGGTTCATATCGAATTCGTGCTAATTTTAGTGATAATAAAGATGAAATTACAGCCACAGATTTACAAATTTGGGTAACAGGAGAAAATCAAGTATTTTGGGGTGGAGAGGAAAAAGACAAATTAGAAGTTAAATTAAACAAAAAGGAGTTTAAAATTGGAGAAACTGCTACAGCTTTAATTCAATCTCCTTACCCAGAAGGAGAATTATATTTTGCGGTAATTAAAGATAAATCTCTCTATCAACAAGTAATCAAAATTAAAGGAGGTGCGCCCCAAATTCAGTTTCCAATTACGCCAGAAATGTTACCTAATGCAGCAGTACAAGCGGTGTTAGTTAGACAAGGTAAACCACTTAATCAAATAGAACTGGGAAGTTTAGAAAATTTAGCCCGAATTGGTTTTGCAGATTTTAAAGTTAACCTAGCAGATAAATATTTAAAGGTACAAATTAACCCAGTTGAAAAATCTTTAGAACCAGGAAAAGAAGCAAATGTAGAACTGGAATTAAAAGATGATCAAGGAAAACCAACCACAGGACAATTTACTGTCATGGTGGTGAATGAAGCCATATTACAATTAACTGGTTATCGTCCGCCAAATTTGGTAGATACTGTCTATGCAGAACAACCAATTTCTACCCGATTTAGTGATAATCGTCGTCATGTTAAATTAGCCCCATTATCGGCAAGTTTACCCAAGGGTTGGGGTTATGGTGGTGGCTTCTCCAATGCTTTAGCAAATACTCGGATTCGTGAAGATTTTCAAGCTTTAGCTTATTACAATGGTTCGGTAATTAGTGATGAAAATGGTAAAGCCAAAATCACCTTTAAATTACCCGATAATTTAACAACTTGGCGGATAATGGTAGTGGCTACAGATGGAAATTTGCGGTTTGGCAATGGTGACGCAACATTTATCACCACAAAGCCATTAATAACTAATGCTATTCTGCCACAATTTGCCCGCACAGGCGATCGCATTTTGGCAGGTTTATCCGTCACCAATACCACCACAAACACCGGAAACCTCAATATTAAAGGTGAACTTAGCGGTTCTCTCAATTTCGCAGAAAATAATCCCAAAACCACCACATTACAACCAAAAGCCGAGTCAGCAACCCAAGCTTATCGCTTCCCCATGATAGCGGGTAATGTGGGACAAGGTAAACTCACATTTACCACCCAATTAAATAATATTGCTGATGCTTTTACTGTCCCTTTGGAAATTAAACCTTTAGAAATTACTGAACAAGTTGTAGAAACTGGTGTTAGTGAAAAACAGCTAAAAATTCCCCTGAATATTAATAAAAATACCTGCCGCGAAGCCGGAGGTTTAGATATTCAATTAGCCAGTACCTTAATTCCGGAAATTACAGCACCTGCAAAACAAGTTTTAGAAAATAATAATTTACCATTTGCAGAACCAGCCGCAAGTCAATTATTAATTGCGGCAAATCTGCAAACCCTCACCCAAAAATATAATCAAACCTTTGCAGAATTTAATCCTCAAGCACAAGCAAAATTAGCAATTGCACAATTACAAAAATTGCAAATAGCAGATGGTGGTTTTGCAGCATTTCCAGGACAACAAAAATCAGATCCTTGGGTTTCTAGTTATGCAACAGAATCTTTAGTCAAAGCTAATCAAATTTTTCCTGATTTGGTTGATAGTAAAATCATCTCTACTCTGAAAACTTATCTGCAAAATGTTCTTGCAAATCCTGGACAATATGACTTTTGTAAACAGAAACTTTGTAAATCTCAATTGCAACTAAATTCTTTGATTGCCTTAGCACAATTAGGAGATAAACGCAATAGTTTTCTGTCAGATATTTATCAACAACGTGATGATTTTGATCTAGTTACTCAAATCAAATTAGCCAGATATCTATATCAATTTCCTGAATGGCAAAATCAAGCGCAAATTATGCATGTGCAATTCCAAAATAATATTTATGAAACTGGACGTACCGCAGTTGTAAACTTACCTCAAAGTTGGAGTTGGATGAGTTCAAATACTGTCACCCAAGCCCAAGCTTTACGGTTATTTATTGACCAAAAAACCAACCCAGAAATCATTGATAAATTACTGCAAAGTCTTCTTAATTTACGCAGAGATGGCGCATGGGAATCTAGTTATAATAACGCCCAGGCATTCACAGCTTTAGTTGCATATAGTCAACTTCAACCCACACCACCTAATTTTAGGACTACGGTAAAATTAGCAAATCAGAAATTAGGAGAAACCCGTTTTAATGGCTATCAAAATCCCAACTTGCAAATAAATGTTCCCATGAATAAATTACCCCAAGGTAATCGTGATTTATGGTTACAAAAATCTGGAAGAGGCAGATTACATTATTTAGTTGCTTACAAATATCGGTTACAAGGAAATCAACCAGGAAGATTTAACGGGTTACGAGTAACGCGAGAAATTAGTAAAGTCAATGAAGAGAAAGTTATTCAAAAAACTGGAATGTATGCTTTTGATAAACCTTTAACTTTACAACCTGGACAAGTCTTTGATATTGGGTTAGAAATAATTACAGATCATCCTGTAGATCATGTAGTCATAAAAGACCCCTTACCCGCAGGATTTGAAGCTGTAGATGATAGTTTTCAAACAGCAACACCAGCATTACAAGCAAAAGCCGATAATTGGCAATTAGGATATAAAACAATCCATAAAGATCGAATTATTTCCTATGCAAATCATCTCGAACCGGGAGTTTATAGTTTACATTATTTAGTTCGTTCTGTGACTCCAGGAACATTTATTTGGCCTGGTGCGGAAGTTCATCTTCAATATGCACCAGAAGAATTTGGACGAAGTGCAGATTCTACTTTAATATTGGCAGAAAAAAAGTGATAATTTGAGCGCGGGCAGAAAGAAAGCAAAGATATAAGACCCCTCAACTCCTATCAATGGCATAGAGTTGTAAATTTTGCTAAGATTAATAATGCCAAACTCAAAAATCCTGAGTAGCATATATAGTAACTAAATCTGAATTCCTATTCGCTGATAACTGCAATGAAAATAAATACTACTGTACTACTAACCTTAATTTTGTTAACCCTCATGTTGGGTGCTGGTTCTGCAAGTGGTTTTTTGGGCTTTACCTTGGGAAGTATGGCACTTAAAGGTGTCACTACACCAGATGGTCGTCCTGCGACTAAATTTAACAGCAGCAAAGCCAATAACCCCCAACAGGAAAGTGAAGCTTTCTTAAAAGAAGAAGATATTCTCAAAGTCGTGAAATCACGAATTAGCGACAAAAAAAAGGGTAATAAACCAGACAAATCAGAAGAAGAAGAAATTAAAATTACCCAGCCGCAGCCACAGGAAAAATCCGCAGCACCAGAAACTTCTCAACCAGGATTTCCTATAACTGCTGAAAGTGAAGGTGTAACTATGTCTGTAAAATCTATCCGCTATTCGGGTGGTGATTTACTACTAAAAGTGAATATGCAGAATAAAGGTGGTGATTCTGTGCGGTTTCTCTATAGTTTTTTAGATATTACCGACGATAAAGGCAGAACTTTGAGTGCAATTACAGAAGGTTTACCAGCAGAATTGCCCGCAAAAGGTGCGGAATTTAAAGGTACAATTAGCATTCCCACAGCTTTACTTGATGATGTCAAACAGATATCTCTATCTTTGACTGATTATCCTGCTCAGAAACTCAAGTTACAATTATCTGATATTCCTGTAGAAAAAGGGAATTAAGATTCCATTTTGGACTTCAATTTCGGTCAGTCGCAGGATTTTAGATCGTATTTTCTTACACTAATGTCAAATTTGACATCACCTTAGACAGTGAGTGATCTTTCTACTTTAAGTTGGACAGATGTGGGGCTGCGGTTGTGTAGTGTGCTAGTGCTAATTGCTATCAATGCCTTTTTTGTGACGGCAGAGTTTGCAATGGTGACAGTGCGGCGAACTCGGATTCAACAGTTAGTACAAGCCGGTGATGTCCGGGCGATGTCTGTGGAAACACTACAGCGTAGTATTGATAGACTACTATCTACAGCCCAACTAGGTATCACCCTTTCTAGTCTGGCACTGGGTTGGATTGGCGAAAGTACAATTGCTGTATTGGTAGAAAAATGGCTCGATTCCTGGCCGTTACCTTTCAGAATTAATTATCTACTAGCTCATTCTTTATCGGTCCCCATGGCCTTTTTTGCCATTGCTTACCTACAAATCGTCTTAGGCGAATTGTGTCCAAAATCAGTAGCAATGTTGTATTCAGAACATCTAGCTAGGCTTTTAGGTCCATCAGTTAAATCAATAGTCCGTTTTTTTAGTCCCTTTATTTGGGTTCTCAACCACTCAACTTATTGGCTATTACGATTATTTGGGATTGAATACACGGGACAAAGTTGGCGGCCTCCAGTCACACCAGAAGAATTACAATTAATTATCTCCACAGAACGAGAATCTACAGGTTTAGAAAATGCAGAACGAGAACTCTTAAATAACGTCTTTGAATTCGGAGATATTACGGCTGAAGACATCATGATTCCCCGAACTAGCATTATTGCTTTACCCATAACCGCCAGTTTTCAGGGATTACTTGAGGAAATAGCATCTACTGGTCACTCTCGTTATCCGATCATTGGCGAATCTTTAGATGACATTCGCGGTATAGTTTACTTTCAAGATTTAGCACAACCCTTGGCTTTAGGAAAAATCACACCAGAAACACAAATCCAACCGTGGATGCGTTCGCCCCGATTTGTGCCAGAACAAACCCTATTAAGTGAAATTTTGCCAATGATGCAGCAAGAGAAACCCTCTATGGTAATGGTAGTCAATGAATTTGGGGGAACTGTCGGACTGGTGACTACTCAAGACATTATTGCTGAAATTATCGGTCATTCCGGTGAACTTGATAGCATTAATGATTTGCTGATCCAAATGGTAGACCAACAGACATTTTTAGTGCAAGCTCAAATCAATCTAGAAGAAGTTAATCAAGTTTTACATCTTAATTTACCTTTAACTAGAGAATATCTGACTTTGGGCGGATTTTTACTTTATCAATGCCAAAAAATCCCCAAGAAAGGCGAAATCTTTAATTATGATCATCTTGAATTTACGGTGATCTCAATTATTGGTCCGCGTCTTCACCAAATCCAAATTAAAATTTTAGATTCTTAATCTTAAATGCTCAATAATTGAGGAACTAAGGCTTTTAAAGCATTACCACGATGACTAATTGATTTTTTTAAATCCGTCGTCATTTGAGCAAAAGTCAATTGTTTCTCTGGTACATAAAAAACCGGATCATAACCAAAACCACCATCTCCAGAAGGTGCAAACAAAATTTCACCGTGACAAATACCCTCAGATTGAATCACTATTTCTCCTTGAGGATTTGCAACTGCGATCGCACACACAAATTGAGCTTGACGATTTTCCTGATCACCTAATTCTCTTAATAACCTCTCAATCCTTTCTGTATCCGTGTTCCCATAACGAGCAGAATACACTCCCGGCGCACCATTGAGAGCATCTACCTTTAAACCAGAATCATCAGCGATCGCCCAATTACCTGTAACTTTGGCAATTTCCGAGGCTTTCAGACCAGCATTTTCCGCAAAAGTTTCTCCCGTTTCTTCCACATCCAAATCTTCCGGTTTTAAAGCTAGTTCCCATCCAGAATCAGCTAAATAAGCTTGCATTTCCCGCAATTTACCGGGGTTTCCTGTCGCTACTACTAGTAATTTATTCATTGCTTAT
>NZ_VIKZ01000062.1:25035-44383 GCF_009711985.1 Dolichospermum sp. UHCC 0260
GTACAGTTGTCAGTAGTGGCGAAGCATTTGGAAGATAAATTATCGGTCATTGCCAAAAATAGTTCTTCAAATGCTTCGCCCGTACAGTTGTCAGTTGTTAATAAAAAAGTAATCACCAAATTCCGAGATTTTTTATTCTAAATTTTCCGAGAAATTGACTTTTTTATATAATTGCTTCAAAGATAATTCTACATTAATTGATGACAAATTTATCAGAGCATCTTCAGTTTCATACTCTGTCAAAATCCATTGATTTTCCGAAGTTTTCACATACTGCATTACATAATATTTAGTTTGGTCAATTAAAATATATTCTTTAAATTCAGGAATTGAGCGATAATAAAGAAACTTATCACCACGGTCATAATCTTTTGTTGATTTAGATAAAACTTCCACAATTAACACAGGATTAGTAACTATTGTAGTATTCGCACTGTAATAAACAGGCTGACCTTCAATTACCATCACATCAGGATAAGTAAATTCTCGATAGCGTGGTATCCACAATTTCACATCACCAATATAAATTTCATAGTCTAAATCATTTAACGCCACATTCAAGCCAGTTGCTAAATTTAACGCCAGTTTATTATGATTTGTTGTTCCACCAGTCATAGATATAATTTCTCCATCTCGATATTCATTCTTATAATCAGCTTTTTCCTCTAATTCTAAATATTCTTCTGGAGTATAGTAAGCCGTAACTACTTTGATTTCTTGGGTAGTAGTTTGTAGTTTCATCGTTCTATTTAGTAATAGTTACTAATTGAATTTTACTTGATTTTGAATAATGTAAATTTCTGACAAAGACCACATATAACCAGTAGTCCTGAATCTTCCCAAAATTTCCAAATATAGCATATTTTGGGCAAATGAGGTACAAATTTTCATCATAAAGCTTTGCACCTCAAGCGTTTTACCGCTGACAGCTTCGGTAATTACTGACGGGGTTTCTTCTTGGAAACCTTTAATACAGGTAAAGGATCAGCCGAAGACTGAGGAGGTAAATAATATTGAGCAACAGGCTCTTCTGGTAAAGCCGGACGTTGCTGCATTCGCCATAATTTAAAGACGAGAGCTATTCCAACTGTTCCTAAACCAAAGATGAAAAGTGACCAACTATCATCCAAACCACCAATGATAGCATCTATTGTTCCCGCTGTTATCAATACACTAATGATCGGTTCTTTGCGGTAGGCTGACTTTAAAAAACGAGGTAATACAGCATTCATCACAGCTTACTTAGTTCCACTTAGAGTTTTTGTATAAACTTACTCAGAATATTCCAACTACAATTCGTCTATTTGATTAGAGGCAAATAATAGCACAAATAATTGTAATTTCCTTTGCCGAAAAAGGGAGTACGGTAATTAACACCCTAGAAGTAATTGCTTTGAGGATCATCACAATTATTTCCATTGTACTAGGACTGACGCACGAAATTAATTTAGCGAAACAGACTGTGAGGACAAAAATCAACTGAAAACTAATGTAGAGACATTCCATGGAACATCTCTACACCTAAATTCATGCTTTAGTAAACTATGCCACGCAAATTATCAGTAACGCCAGATTAGAAGTTTACTTCAAACCGAGCCATGCAATTACACCTTGATTGGTAGCATATTCGATTATCACCATTAAAACAAAGCCAATCATAGCCGCTCTGCCATTTAAACGCTCGGCATATTCATTAAAACCAAACTTAGGTTGTTCTAATTTAGGGGTAATAGTTGGTTGTTGTTGTGTCATAATCAGTGATTCCTTTCTTGATAATTGGCAAACAAAAATTTACAGGGATTTTTCAAGTAAATTGTCGGAGATGGTCGTCGGTACTTAACAATTTTTAATTATTCTTTATCTATTGTAAGAAACCTGGCGAATTAGTCAAGGTGTAGCGTGAGGGAGACTAAAAAATTTTGGATTTTGAATTACTGAATACGGAAATAATCAGCTAGGTACTGGCACGCTAAAGTGAAACAATAAAATATAAGAGGTTATCAATGGAAATTGGTGTTCCCAAGGAAACTAAAGATCAAGAATTTCGGGTAGGTTTAAGTCCTTCCAGTGTTCGGGTATTACGAGAAAATGGTAATAATATTTTTGTAGAAAGTAAAGCTGGTACGGTTGCGGGATTTACTGATGAAGACTACCGTAATGCTGGAGCAGAAATTGTAGATAAAGCCGATGCTGCTTGGAATCGGGAGTTAGTTGTTAAGGTAAAAGAGCCTTTAATAAGCGAGTATAAATTCTTGCAGAAAGGACAATTATTATTTACTTATTTACATTTAGCTGCAAATCGTCAACTAACAGAACATTTAATTGATTGTGGCACTTGTGCGATCGCTTATGAAACCGTAGAACAACCGGGAGCAAATAAACTCCCCTTACTCACCCCCATGAGTATTGTTGCTGGTCGGTTAGCCGTACAATTTGGCGCAAGATTCCTAGAAAGTCAACAAGGAGGAAGAGGCGTACTTTTAGGAGGTATCCCCGGAGTCAAAGCCGGTAAAGTCGTGATTTTAGGTGGTGGTGTAGTCGGTACAGAAGCCGCAAAAATCGCCGTCGGTATGGGTGCAATGGTGCAAATATTAGATGTCAACGTGGAACGCCTATCTTACCTAGAAACCCTCTTTGGTTCGAGAGTAGAACTACTTTACAGCAATTCCGCCCATATTGAAGCCGCAGTCAAAGAAGCCGATTTACTGATTGGTGCAGTTTTAATTCCTGGTAAAAAAGCCCCCATTCTAGTATCTCGTGCATTAGTTAAACAAATGCGTCCTGGTTCAGTGATTGTTGATGTCGCTGTAGATCAAGGTGGATGCGTGGAAACATTATACCCCACATCTCACACCAAACCAGTATACATTGATGAGGGAGTAGTGCATTATGGCGTTCCTAATATGCCAGGAGCAGTTCCTTGGACATCCACACAAGCCCTCAACAACAGCACCTTACCCTATACTGTCCAGTTAGCAAACCTGGGACTTAAAGCCTTAGACATTAACCCAGCCTTAGCAAAAGGTTTAAACGTCCAAAATCATCGGCTTGTACATCCTGCTGTCCAAGAAGTCTTCCCCGATTTAGTTGGGTAATTGGTAATTGGTAATTGGTAATTGGTGATTGGTGATTGGTGATTGGTAAAATTCAACCCAGTCCCCAGTCCCCAGTCCCCAGTCCCCAGTCCCCAGTCCCCAGTCTATTTCACCATAGATAAAATAATCCCCACCAGCGAACCAAGAATTAGCACGATACCGCTGAGAGAACTAATTGCAAAACCAGGACCGCGTTTTTCAGCAGCTTGATAATATCCCCAAGCATAAGCAATTCTTCCTACTATCCAAGCTGCACCGAGAGCAGAACCCCAAATAGGACTAACGTAAATAGAAAACAACCATAAAGCCGGAATAAATAAAGCTAGTTGTTCCAAGGTATTTTGTTGTACCCTTAGCACTCTTTCAAAATCGAGGTTTCCTGTAGTTTGCGGTACGGGGACTTGATATTTAGCTCTAGCTATACCAACATTAATTGTGACTACAAAGTATAGTATAAGTGCGGAAACAGTTACTAAACTAGGATAAGGAGACATAAACTTGAGTAAAATGGGAAAATAAAGTTATTTACAAAATATTATAGGTTACAGGTGAGAATTTAATCAATTACCAACCAGCAATGATAGAAACATTAGAACCATTAATTGAATTAAGAGGTATTTCTAAAACTTTTGGCAATAACAAAGTTTTAGATAATGTGGATTTAAAGATATATCGAGGCCAAGCATTAGGGATTATTGGACCATCAGGAACTGGTAAATCAACGGTTTTGCGGATTATAGCCGGATTATTAAAACCCGATGAGGGAGAAATTTATATTCAAGGAGTACAACGAAAAGGTTTAATAGAAGATGCTGCTGACCCTGTGGGGATTGGGATGGTATTTCAGCAAGCGGCCTTATTTGACTCCTTGACAGTCGAAGAGAACATTGGATTTCTACTTTATCAACATTCTCGATTAAAGCGATCGCATATTCGGGAATTAGTCAATCAAAAACTAGAATTGGTAGGACTAGCAGATATTAGTCACCTTTACCCGTCAGAACTTTCTGGAGGAATGCGAAAAAGAGTCAGTTTTGCCCGTGCTATTATGTCCAATCCTCAACGTCCTACAGATAGTCCAGAGGTTTTATTATACGATGAACCTACAGCCGGATTAGATCCCATTGCCTCAACGGTAATTGAGGACTTAATCCGTGACTTACAACATACACAAGGAGTCTGTAGTACCTACTCCATTGTGACTCACCAAGATAGTACAATTCGGCGGACATCGGATCAAATAGTCTTTCTTTATCAAGGAAAAGTGCAATGGCAAGGTACAGTAGTTGCCTTAGATCACACAGAAAATCCCTTAATTAGACAATTTATGAGTGGAAGTGTACATGGACCCATTCAAGTAGCTGGTTAAGTACCAAATCAAATAAAATTGCTGAGTTTAACGCTATCAGTGGAGGAATAAATGCGAGGTCTAATTAGCAGCTTCACATCTGCACGTACATGGAGAGAAGGTTCTGTAGGATTGTTGCTCCTGTTAGGGTTAGGCGCATTTGGAGTAATTTTACTGTGGTTGAATAGAATCACCCCCGGCCAAACTTCTTATCAAGCAACTATCGAATTTGCTAACGCGGGGGGAATGCAAAAAGGTTCAGCAGTGCGTTTTCGGGGTGTGAAAGTGGGGACTATCACCAATGTTAAACCCGGCTCAAATGCGATTGATGTCGAAATTCAAATTAACTCCCCTGATTTAATAATTCCCAGTAATTCGATCATTGAAGCCAATCAAAGTGGATTAATTAGCGAAAATATTATTGACATTACACCAAAAGGAGATTTACCTGGGAAGGTAACCGCTAAACCCCTAGATAAAGACTGTAATTCCAGCCTAATTATTTGTAATGGTTCTCGCTTAAAAGGGATAATTGGGATCAGTGTGGATGAACTGATGCGACAATCAACTATTTTTGCGGCTCAGTACAGTAACGAAAAGTTCTATAAAAATGTGAATCGTACGTTAGAAACCTCGGCTAATGCTGCTGCTAATATCGCTGATTTGACGAAGGATTTGCAAGGGTTGAGCAAAACCTTCAAAGGACAAATAGGTGTATTTTCAGATACAGCAGCTACATTACAACGTTCGACAGTCCAATTAACTGCAACCACAACCAAAACAGCGAATCAATTAGGCGAAACATCTAAAGACTTTAGTACAACAGCCAAACAAGCAAGTCGCTTACTAACAAATTTAGATAATCTCATCACTACTAATCGTTCTTCTTTAGTTGGTACTTTGAATAGTATGACGGAAACCAGTAACCAACTTAGGCAAACAATTACCAGTTTATCACCGGCGATTAACCGCTTAACCCAAGGAAAATTATTAAATAACCTAGAAACCCTATCTGCAAATGCAGCCGAAGCTTCTGCGAATTTAAAAGATGCTTCTAAAACTTTAAATGATCCAAAAAACATTGTTTTACTGCAACAAACTTTAGATGCAGCTAGAGCAACATTTGAAAATACCCAAAAAATTACCGCTGATTTAGATGAATTAACAGGCGATCCTAAGTTCCGTCAAAATATGCTGCGATTGGTAAATGGTCTGAGTAAATTAGTTTCTTCTAGCAAAGACATCCAGGAAAAAACCAAGGTAGCTGTAACTCTAGATTCTCTCAAAGCTGATGCTAATCGCCCAAAGGTAGTAATTACCGCACCCGTTCCCCAAAAACAAGTATCGGTAGTTGAGCAAAGTCGAAACTTAGTAATTACTCCCGCACCCAAAACCCTGGAGAAAGTAGAAATAACCACCCAACCTATCTCCGAACCACCCAATTCATCCCAAGAACAACTCCTCCAACAACTCCGAGATTATCGAGAACAGGGGACAGGGGACAGGGAGTAGGGGAAGTGGGGGAAGTGGGGGAGAAACTTCCTTCTTTATTCTTTTTTCCTCCTGACTCCTGACTCCTGACTCCTGAACTCCTATTCCCTAATTCCAATCCTGCTCGTCTTTTTTGCCCTGACTTTTGTAAATTCCGCCGATATCATGGATTTGACGGGTTTTTGCAAATAGTTCAGTTTCCGTTAAACCCCAGCGTTGCAAAACTTTATCTAAGTTGCTTTGGATGTCCCGCGCTCCCGGAAAACCTTGATAGCGAATTTTTAGTCTAGCCAATTCTGATAAATTGTAATCGGTTGCGTCTTGAGCGAGTAAAATATCAATAAGGGGGCGATCGCGGTTGTAGAGTGGATGTTGTTGGTCTTTACCGCCGGAAATTTCTGTCACAATTAATACCTGTACGAAGTTAGCAATCCATCAACAACTCAAGATGAAAAATCTCGACCATTGCTAATTATCTACCATTATCTAGTGAATGACGGCAACTACGCCTTGTCACTTACGGCTCTCACTACTGCCATTCAGCTTAAAATAAAGATACATTATCTTTAAGAAAATACAAGAAACTTTAGATGAGGGTGAAATAATATCTCACCCAAAGTCCAAGCAGCACGAGGGAAAGAACCCGCTATGTTTGAACACTTCACTTCCGAAGCCATTAGGGTAATTATGTTAGCCCAGGAGGAAGCACGACGACTGGGACACAACTTTGTAGGAACAGAACAAATTCTCCTGGGTCTAATGGGAGAAGGAACAGGTGTTGCTGCTAAGGTGCTGGCTGAGTTGGGTGTTACCCTGAAAGAAGCCCGTCGGGAAGTAGAAAAAATAATTGGCCGGGGTTCTGGGTTTGTCCCACCGGAAATTCCTTTTACCCCGAAAGTAAAAAGCCTGTTTGAGCAATCTTTCCGAGAAGCTCACGGTCTTGGACATAATTACATAAACACTGAACACTTATTATTAGGTTTAACTGAGGCTGGTGAAGGAGTCGCCGCCAAAGTATTACAAAATCTAGGAGTGGATTTACCAGTTATCCGTTCCGCTGTGATGAGCCGATTGGGTGAAGATACAGCGGTTGTCACTGGTGGTAGAAGTAATTCCCAGCGCAATCAAAATTTATCCATAGAGGCGTTTGGCAGAAATCTCACCAAACTGGCTCAGGATGGCAGGCTAGACCCGGTAGTTGGTCGCCAGAAGGAAATTGAAAGAACTGTGCAAATTCTCGGTCGGAGAACCAAAAATAACCCGGTTTTAATTGGAGAACCAGGGGTTGGTAAAACAGCGATCGCTGAAGGTTTAGCGCAACGTATTATCAATCAAGATGTCCCCGAAATTTTACTTGATAAGCAAGTAATTAGTTTGGATATGGGGTCTGTGGTAGCGGGAACTCGTTTCCGGGGTGATTTTGAGGAACGCCTCAAAAAAATCATGGAGGAAGTCCGCAGCGCCGGAAACATCATCTTAGTGATTGATGAAATTCATACCTTAGTGGGTGCAGGTGGCACAGAAGGCGGTTTGGATGCAGCTAATATCCTGAAACCGGCTTTAGCACGGGGTGAACTCCAGTGCATTGGTGCTACTACCTTAGATGAATATCGTCAGCACATCGAGCGTGATGCGGCTTTAGAGCGGCGTTTCCAGCCAATTTTGGTGGGAGAACCATCGGTAGCCGAAACTATTGATATTCTCTATGGTTTACGCGGTGCTTATGAACAGCATCATAGAGTCAATATTACGGATGAAGCAGTAGTTGCGGCGGCTGAATTGGCAGATCGTTATATTAGCGATCGCTTTCTACCCGACAAAGCCATTGACTTGATTGATGAAGCTGGTTCTCGCGTGCGTTTACGTCACTCGCACATTGCGAATAACAAAGAACTTAAACGGGAATTAACCACCGCTACCAAAGCCAAATCGGAAGCCATTAGAGTTCAAGATTTTAGCAAAGCTGGTAAATTGCGGATACAAGAATTAGAACTACAAACCAGACTTGATTTAGAAGAAAATCAGGAAACTGTCAACGCTCCCCTTGTCAACGAAGAAGACATTGCTCAAATTGTCGCTTCTTGGACTGGTGTTCCCGTGAACAAACTGACTGAATCTGAATCTGAATTACTTTTACATCTTGAAGACACTTTACATACAAGATTGATCGGACAAGAACAAGCAGTTACATCGGTTTCTCGCGCTATTCGTCGCGCCCGTGTCGGCTTAAAGAGTCCTAATCGTCCCATTGCTAGTTTTATCTTTTCTGGTCCGACTGGTGTAGGTAAAACTGAATTAGCTAAAGCCTTAGCGGCTTACTTCTTCGGGGATGAAGAATCAATGGTGCGTTTAGATATGTCCGAATACATGGAAAGCCACAACGTTTCCAAGTTGATTGGTTCACCTCCTGGTTATGTAGGATACGATGAAGGCGGACAATTAACGGAAGCTGTACGGCGCAAACCTTACACAGTGTTGCTATTCGACGAAATCGAAAAAGCGCATCCCGATGTATTCAATATGCTGCTGCAAATCTTGGATGACGGTCATCTCACGGATGCGAAAGGTCGGAAAGTAGATTTCAAGAATACATTAATTATCTTGACTTCTAATATCGGTTCTAAGGTAATTGAAAAAGGTGGTAGTAGCTTAGGGTTTGAGTTTGATAATGCAGCAGAAGCTAGTTATCATCGGATTCGTAACTTGGTTAACGAAGAACTCAAAGCATATTTCCGTCCCGAATTCCTCAACCGTGTTGATGATATTATCGTCTTCACTCAACTCAACAAAGATGAAGTCAAGCAAATTGCTGAAATCATGCTGCGTGATGTTGGTAGTCGTCTCAAAGAGAAGGATATCACTTTAGAAGTGACGGAAGCTTTTAAAGAGAAGGTTGTCCAAGAAGGCTATGATCCTAGCTACGGTGCTAGACCATTACGCCGCGCTATTGTGCGTCTGTTGGAAGATTCTCTGGTTGAAGCGATCTTATCTGGGGAAATTGCAGATGGAGATAAGGCTATTGTGGATGTAGATGATGATGGCCAGGTAAAGGTCAGAAAATCGGAAACCCGTGAGTTGTTATTAACTAATGTTGGTTAATTAGGGATTTCTACAATATCGGTAATTTATTTGGTGGGTGACTTTATTGTTAACCCACCTTTTTTTATGGGTTTTTTACGGAAGAATATGGATTAAACGAACCACAGAGGCACAGAGGACACGGAGGAAGATGGAAGAAGAGAGGTAATCTTATGCTATGACTGAAAGTTTCTAATTTTTTGGGAAGGATTGAGAATTTCAATCCCTATGACATTAATTCCATTCAATTCTAGATTTTCGGCTCGTTCTTGTACTGTTATGGTTTTTGGTTGTGTCATTTTGATGCCCAAATTAAGGCAGAACCGCAACAATTTCGCCAAGCATTTGCATTTTTAGAAAAACAGCCCGTTGGGGGTTTTGTTAGTAGTAATAGTTATCTTTTACCGGAGGATGATTTTAAGTTATTGAGAAATATTGATGCGGGGTTAAATAGGTTGGGTATTGTGCCACCTGCGAGGGAGAAGATTTAAATAAAGCAATTTTTAAAGATTATATCATTATAATAAGATTTGTAAAATTGATAAAAGTATCAATTGAATAATGAGACAACAATCCACTATAATGTTATTTTTTGAACATAATATGATTAAAGATATTCCATCTTCTGATGATTTCATAGCATCTGGTGAAGATTTTCTCAATATGGCCTGGGACAACATCTTCGATTTATTATTTCAGCACACAAAAATAAAAGCTTCTTCGGATCTTAATGATGAAGAAGATAATGAAGACATTGACAATAAATACTGGAAAAAAGTAAAACCTTATCTTTCGACATCTCTTGTACTTATTCAGCAGGGTAATGAATTTCTTCTGAAAGGACATATTGTTAAAAAAAGCCCTTACTTAATACTCACAGACGATTGGTACAACGGAAAAAATAAAGATAGAAGTTTTAGCGAACTTAAAACAATTGAGGCAAGTAATCTCATTAAAGTGTATAATGCCGTGATAGATCCTCCATTAACTCCATTAACAGATAAATTTGAGCAGGAAGTATTTAAAAAGCTTAAAGATAAGCGAAATACTATTATGCACTCTGTTCCAAAAAATTTAGATATAGAATATAAGGATTTATTGATTAATATATTGGAAATTAGTCAGCAGCTAATTGGGAAGCGTTCATGGATTAAAACTCGAAAAAAGTTTCTTGAAAATCAATCGTATATCCGTCGAACAGATGATGAGCTAAAAAAAGCTCATATTTTGCTTGAAATTGCTACCGAAATTGATCATGTAATTGAACTATTAGGAGAAAGCCTTTTAACTGAGTATTTTGGTATTAGTGATAAGACACAATATTGGTATCTTTGCCCGCATTGCTACAAAGCATTTGAACTATTAAAGAATACTCTTGAAAATTATAATGAGAAGATTACTAAACGCGCACAACTGAAACCTAAAGGACAAAATACAGACAAACTTTACTGTCTCCTATGTGATCAAACCAGTAAAGTTGGACGTGAAAAGTGTAATTGTGAAGGATGTCCTGGTAACGTCATTAGTGATTCAGGTATTTGCATGACCTGTGGAAATAAATTTGATGAATCATAATTAGCATTTATGCAAAAACTCTCTGAAACTCTCTTTACTTCGTGTTCTTTGTGCCTTCGTGGTTCGTTTTTAGAAAAGTTAGAAAATAATACAGTTAATGCTTTAATTGCTAGTTTAAAACGACATGGTGTGAGTGATGATGTTATTCATGAAGCATTAAATGAAGTTGTTAATAAATAAGTAAAATAGCCGAAATTAATAATCTAATATTTCTCTAACATTTTCGGATTCTTCAATCGAGAAGGGAATTAAGCCAGTCACGCACTTCTCCCTTCTTAATTCTAGTTGATGATTCCGAAGTACAAGCGTCCTTCACAAGTTCAGACATTATGGGTTGATAAGCAGGATGATCACGTTCTATTAAGTCTAATTTTTGATGACCTAATGCTTTCAAATCCTCCAGCAAAATCGGCTTAGTTGAGCTTGCTTGGGGTAGTAAACCCTTACGAGCTTTTTTCCAAGGAAACTCCAAATGAGTCATATCACTCAGCAAATAGGCGTGATAACCTCCAAAATTTTCCCACACTTCTTCGAGAAGTTTTTTCTGATCATCAGGAATTTGTAACAATAATTCTTGACTAGGAACAGGTAATTGATTAGCTTCAAATTCACTATAAAATCTATAAGCAGGAGGACACACAGGACCGTATCGCCATGCTTGAATTTCTTCTGCAAATAACGGTTCATCGTACATCGCCAAATGTAAGCTTTGTGAATAATACAGAAGCTTCTGAACTTTCATATTAGTCATTTCTGCTTCCATACTGTCTTCGTAGGCTCTCGCAATAAAGTAACGAGCTGCATTGAGACAATCAATCATAATCAGACTCGCAAATCAAAATAGAATGAATATCTGAAAAAATTTTCAAGCTTACTTACATATAATATTATAATCTGGGATTACCAAATTAGTATAATTTTACTAAAAATTAAATCTGGCTATACTTTGATAGAAACCCTAGACCTTAGTTAGTAACAATAGTTATCTTTTATCAGAGGATGATTTTAAATTGTTGAGAGATATTGATACAAGTTTAAATAAACTCACTATTCTACCAGCAGCGAGGTAAAGGCTATGACTCTTGTTAAAGTCAATCAAAGACACTTCCCGAAAGGGGATCTTACCCGTCGAGGTATGGCCTTAGCTCTTGACTTCTTCTGTGCATGGTTCCTGAGTTCTATTTTCAGAAGTAATCAAATCGGGATTCAATTTACCCAAATCTTTGTTTTTATTTTTGCTTGGCTAATTTTCCGCGTCATCATAGTTTACAACAATCAGGGACAAAGTTTAGGCCGTTGGGCATTTGATTTAAAGATCCTAGAAGTTGCAAATGGGGAAATAGTCAACAGAATCCCCCAATTTCAGACCTTATTACTGCGAGAAGGGATTATTTGCTTTTCTAGCTTGTTATTATCCATTTTCTTGGGGAATATCATCCTCAATCCCGCTGCTGTCGTCCTATTACTTCCCCTGATCATTGACGGCGGTGCAGCTTTATCCGATACTCAGATGCGACAGGCATTCCATGACCGCTTTTTTCGGACTATCATAGTTTCTTCCCGTCGGGGTTATTCATTAGATATAAAAATTAAACGGTTAGTTGCAAAATTTCCACGAAATATGAGATAATAACCATTTGTGTTAATTATCTCCAGGCTTTACAGTTTCTAAGATTATGGCTAAGAGTAAAGGTGCGCGCATAATAGTGACACTAGAATGCACCGAGTGTCGAACAAATCCAGATAAACGTTCACCTGGCGTATCCCGTTATACCAGTACCAAGAACCGTCGGAACACAACCAACCGCTTAGAACTGAAAAAGTTCTGTACCCACTGCAACAAACACACAGTTCACAAGGAAATTAAGTAAGAATGAGTTACTATCGTCGTCGCCTTTCTCCAATTAAGCCCGGAGATCCCATTGATTACAAAGATGTAGATTTGTTGCGGAAGTTTCTCACCGAACGTGGTAAAATATTACCTCGGAGAATCACCGGTTTAACCTGTCAGCAACAACGCGCTCTGACTCTAGCCATTAAACGCTCTCGAATTGTGGCTTTATTGCCCTTCATTAACGCCGAAGGTTAAGAATATTTTGGATTTTGGATTTTGGATGATCATCCAAAAAAGTAGCAGTTGCATGGATATGCCCAGTTACTTTGAGTCCAAAATCTAAAATTTAATATTTAATGTTAGGAAATTGCTAAAAACATTTAATTAATTCATTCTCAAAAATGGTACGATATCGCTAAATTTGAGGATGGAATTCTAAACTGGAATAGCATTTCTCACAGCAAATTATTAAATAAAGGATTAAATACCCGTTATTTAATCCAGAATTTCCAGTCTAAAAATCTCAAAATATTAAAATTAAAGTGCGACAGTTGTGGATAAGGGGACGTTAGTTGAATTTAGGGTTAAAGGCGATCGCCGTCTTGGAGTGATAGATCGTCCAGACGGTAAAACTAGTTGGTTTGTAGTAGATGAACGTGGTCAATCCCATAACATCAAAAATAACCAATTTACCTACACGGTTAACGGACAAACCTATAAACCAGGGGAAATCGCTGAGTTTTTAAGTCAAGTTCAGCCTTATCTAGACCCATCAAGTCTGGAAATAGCTTGGGAACTACTGATTGAAGATGGAGAAACTGTCACTCCTAGCCAATTGGCAAATCTGCTATTTTCGGAATCCACATCTCCCCAGTGTTATGCAGCCCATTGTTTGTTATCAGAAGATAAACTCTATTTCAAACAAAAAGGAGACGCTTACGAACCCCGCAGCGCAGCGCAAATAGCAGAACGCAAGCACCAGATTCAAGTAGAATCACAAAAAGCCAAGGGACAGCAGGAATTTTTAGCCCGGATAGAACAGGCGCTCCAGGGACAAGTGGTAGAATGGCAAAGACTGGATCGCCAGCGTTTAGACGCATTAGAAAAATATGCGACTTTGCTGGCGGATGTGGTAATGCTGAAAATAAATTACGACTCTTTAGCTCGTGCTTGTCCGCCTCCAATCTCAGTATTAGAAACTATGAATATGCTGGGACGTTCTGCTACGCCCCAGGCGGCCTTTCAACTCTTGATAGATTTGGGTTTGTGGACTTCCCACGAAAACCTGTTCCTGCGCCGTTCATCAATTTCCGTTCAATTTCCTCATCAGGTATTAGAAGTGGCGCAAGAATGTTGGGATTTTCCTCCTACAGATTTAGATACAAACCGTCTCGATCTCACACATCTCAAGGTATATACCATTGATGATGAAAGCACTACAGAAATAGACGATGGTTTGAGTTGGGAGATATTACCAGATGGTAAGGAACGGTTATGGGTGCATATTGCTGACCCAACGCGGTTATTAATGCCAGATGATGAGTTGGATTTGGAAGCCAGAAAACGGGGCAGTACGGTATATTTACCAACAGGGATGATTCCCATGTTCCCAGAGGTGTTGGCCACAGGTCCCATGAGTTTAATTCAGGGGAAAGTCTGTTGCGCCCTCAGCTTTGGGGTGATTTTAGATGCAGTTGGGGCTGTGGAAGATTACTGTATACACACTGGTTTAATTAAGCCTACCTACCGCCTCACCTATCAAGATGTGGATGAGATGCTGGAGTTGGGAGTTCAAGCAGAACCAGAAATTGAGGCGATCGCTAATTGGGCAAAAATCCGCAAAACTTGGCGTTATAGTCAAGGTGCTATCAGTATCAATATGCCCGAAGCGATGATCAAAGTCAAAGACGATGATATCAATATTGATGTTTTAGATGATTCTTCCTCCCGCCAATTAGTCGCAGAAATGATGATTCTTGCTGGAGAAGTTGCCGCCCGTTACGGACAAACTCATAATATCCCGCTGCCCTTTCGCGGCCAACCCCAACCAGAATTACCTCCAGAGGAAGAACTGCTCCTGCTTCCAGCCGGTTTTGTCCGTTCCTGTGCGATGCGACGCTGTATGCCTAAAAGCGAAATGAGCATTACACCAGTGCGCCATGCTGGTTTGGGTTTAGATACCTACACTCAAGCTACTTCCCCCATTCGTCGTTATAGCGACTTACTCACCCACTTCCAATTAAAAGCACATTTACGCGGCGAAGGTTTACCCTTCTCCGCTGAACAACTCAAAGAAGTGATGATGACGGTCAGCAGCATCACTCAAGAAGCAACAATGGTGGAACGACAAACTAATAGATATTACGCTTTAGAATATTTACGTCGTCATCCTGAACAAGTTTGGCAGGTAACGGTATTAATGTGGTTACGAGAAGATAGCAATTTAGGACTAATTTTATTAGAAGATTTGGGTTTACAATTGCCTATGTCCTTCCGGCGTTCTGTCAGTTTGGGAGAAAATTTATTAGTGAAAGTTAGTTTGGCTGATCCCCAAAAAGATATGATTCACTTCCAGGAAATTATGTATCAGGAAGCCCAATCAGTTACGAATTAGGATAGGTTATGTTTCGCGCCCAGTCGCAAAGGAGCAAAGGCGCAAAGTTGGAGAGTTTCCATTTCAGACGGCTATTAAACAATAATTATCAGGAAGTTAGGAAATGAATAAGTTTACTTTCGCTCTCATTTTGTTTAATAGTCTATTTGTTTCCATAGAAACTGCTGATGCTAAATCATTAATAAATAATCATGATAATTCAAATATAGAAATAGAGAGACAAACCACTAATGTGGATAAAATTGTTCAACAATTAAAACTACCATCTTCCAAAATAGCAGTTATTGATCAAAATCATCAGGTAAAAATACAAAATTTTGTTTGGGTATTTAAGGATTTAAAGGAAGTAGGAAAACAGCCATTTCTTCAAGTTAAGAAGGAAACAGAGAAACCAAAAACTAAACCTGAATCCAATTCTAAATCACCGAAAGAAGATGAATTAGAAGATTTTACAGAAGTTACCAAGGATACCCAAAAATCAGAGGGAATCTTTACTATTTATCGTCATAAACATAAAAATAAAATCTATCTGGAAATTAAACCAGAACAACTCCAAAAAAACTTTATAGCAAACTCAACTTTAGAATCGGGAATTGGTGAAAAGGGTATTTATAGTGGAATGCCATTACAAGATTTCTTATTCTACTTTCAAAAGGTAGATAATCAAATCCAGTTTGTGGTTCGTAATGTCAATTTTCGGACTCGTGAAGGAGATCCCCAAGCCAGATCAGTAGCAAGATCATTTAGTGATTCTGTTCTTTACACTATTCCTATTAAGAGTATTAATTCACAAGGAAAAACTATTCTTATTGATTTAGGTGATTTACTACTCACAGATTTGGCAGGATTATCTACTAATTTAGAATTAGCTGTTAGTCCCGATCAAGGTTATCTTGGTAATGCGAAAGTATTTCCCAATAATTTAGAAATTGGGACGATTTTCAATTTTGCTAATGGTGGCAAGAATTCGGATGTTTTACCAGATAGTCGCGGTTTTACCTTAAAGGTACATTATAGTTTATCGGAATTACCAAAAACTAAATATCAACCTCGGTTAGCTGATGAACGGGTAGGTTATTTCCTCACAGCTTATCAAGATTTATCTAAAGATGAACGGAGAGATACTTTTGTTCGTTATATTAATCGCTGGAATTTAGAAAAACAAGATCCCACAGCCGCAATTTCTCCACCGAAAAAACCGATTGTTTTTTGGATTGATAATGCTGTACCTCTAGAATATCGTCAGTCTATCAAAGAGGGAATTTTGATGTGGAATCAAGCCTTTTTGAAAGCAGGATTCAAGGATGCTATTCAAGTTCAACAAATGCCTGATAATGCTACCTGGGACCCAGCCGATATTCGCTATAATACTATCCGTTGGATTAATACTGTAGATGGTTTTTTTGCGATGGGTCCATCCCGTGTTAATCCCTTAACTGGAGAAATTTTGAATGCAGATATTCTGATTGATGGTAGTTTTGTCCGATTATTAAAAAATGATTATCGGCAAATTATTCAACCTCAAAATTCACAAACTAGCACTTCTTTATCAACATTGGTCAACAATGGGCGTTTGTGTGGCAAAGGTAATCAAAAATCTCCAAAATCATTAGGCAATTTGTCTAAACTAGCGACAGATTATGATTTATGCTATGGCATGGAAGCATCTAATCAGTTGGCTTTTGGTTCTTTAGCAATGTCAATGTTAGGAAATACTACACCAAGTCCAGAGCAGTTAAAAGATTATATCCATCAATATTTACGTTTAATTATTACCCATGAAGTTGGTCATACTTTAGGTTTGCGTCATAATTTCCGTGGTAGTACCTTGCTCTTTCCAGAGGAGATGAATAATCCAGAAATTACGCAGACTAAAGGAATGACAGCATCGGTTATGGATTATATTCCCCCAAACATTGCCCCTAATGGTGTCAAGCAGGGAGATTATTTTCCACAGCAGGTGGGACCCTATGATGAATGGGTAATTGAGTATGGTTACACTCCCAGTCAAGCGTCAACTACCATGGGAGAAAAGTCGTTTTTAGCAGCAATTGCTGGAAAATCTAACCAACGAGAGTTGAGTTATGCTCCTGATGAGGATTTATCTAATAGTGATCCGACGGTGAATCCTTGGGATCATAGCAGTAATGTATTGGTTTATTCTCATTCACAATTGGCTAATGCGCGGCGGATGTGGGAACGATTAAATCAGGGATATGCTATAGATGCAGAAAATTCTAGCGATGTAGAAGAGCGTTTTAATACCATCCTCAGAAATTATTTACAGAATTTATACTATACCAGTAAATACATTGGTGGACAGTCTTTTTACCGAGTTAAACCAAATGATACTAAAGGACAATTACCATTTGTCCCTGTGCCGGTAGAACAACAGCGACAAGCATTGATGACAATGCAAAAGTATGTTTTTGCGGAAGATGCTTTGAAATTTCCCCCGGAATTACTGAATAAATTAGTACCTTCACGGTGGCTACATTGGGGGACTAATATTCAAATCGGACGGTTAGATTATCCAATTCATGATTTAGTGTTGTTGGTGCAGACTGCGGTGTTACGGGATTTATTGGCAAGCGATCGCTTAACACGGATTAAGGATCTAGAATTAAAAAGTGAAACAGGAAAATCTCTCACCTTGCCAGAATTATTTGATACTTTACAAACTGGGATTTGGTCGGAAGTTTTGCAACCTAAAGGCAAATTAAAAATTTCCAGTTTGCGGAGAGGTTTACAACGGGAATATCTAAATGTACTGATGGGAATGGTGTTGCGAAAAGAAGCTACTCCTGAAGATGCCCGTACTTTAGCCTGGTATAAACTCAAGCAATTAAATAATCAATTAAAACGGGTGAACTCTGAAGATGAATATACACAGGCTTTTTTATTGGAAACACGCGATCGCATTGAGAAAACCTTAAATGCACCACTAGTAGGGAATTAATTTTTTTACTCTGCGTCCTCTGCGCCTCTGCGGTTAGATAAATTCCAGAGTTAATGGGCGCAGGAACTGCGCCCTTACAGATTCCTTTTAATGATGGTGATGGTGGTGAGTAATAGCTGATTGTGAATTAACAGCCATTCCTTCCGTTTCCATCAACTCAGCAATATGTGCATTTGCCCATTCAGCAACCATAGCTAGAAATTGTGGATCATCATTAACACAAGCCATTTGTAAATAATCTACATTTGGATGTTGCTTTTCTAAATCATGAATAATGTGATGCACATCTAATAAAGTTTCATGATTTTCAGTTGCAAAACCAATGGGCATAAATAGCAACGCCTTTGCACCCAATTGAATCAAATTTTGAGCGGCTACTGTAGCATTTGGTTGAGTCCATTCAATTAATGGGGTATCGTGATTTAACCAACCCACAGAAATTAACGGATAATTGTTAATTAACTTGTTTCTAACTAACTCATACATGGCTTGACTTTCATCAATTCCCGATGTAAAACCTTTAGCTTTGTGGGGACAACCATGATTCATCAAGATAATCCCAATTTGCGACGGTAGATAACCTGTAGCCAAATCAGTATGAATTTTTTCTTCTACCAAATGCGCCATTAAATCAATATATTTTGGCTCATTGTAGAACGAAGGAATATATCTTTGGGCTTTGATCCAATGTTCATCACCATCAGCTAATTCTACCAGAGCATTATTTACTTGTTCAAGAGCAATACCACTGGTAAAAATGGAATCAACAACCAATAATGGATAAATCAGCAGTTTGCTAAAGCCTTGATCTTTAATTTCGGCTAAAACTTGATTTGGTAAAAAAGGAGCGCAAAAGTTAAAAGCTTTGAAAACTTGAACACCATTACCCCATTTATGTTGTAATTCGTGTTCAATACCCGCTCTTTGTCTTTCAAAAATGGCATTATGTGGGGAGATAAAATCATGATGTGTGTGTCCCCATTCATGACGATCAAATAATGCCAAAAGTTTGGCTAAAGGGGGATAAATCCAAGTAGGAACAGGAGCAAATTTAGCAGTCAGTAAATTTAAAGCTTGTTCGTTATAGTTAGCAAAATCTTCGTAGCTTTCGACTTCGCCATAGCCCATCAGCAATACGGCTACACGGTCTTTACTGGGTAGATGCTCGTGACTATGGGTAGCGTGCAGTTTTTCAGGGGTTGCAACCACAATGAGTTCCTCAAGATAACTAGAACAGGGAGACAAGCCTAGAGAATTACTAGATGATCTCTCTCAATTTGTAGCATAATATCCTATCCGGGGGGATAGGATAAAAATAAAAATAAAAATATACATCTCAGGTATTGAACGATCC
>NZ_VIKZ01000063.1:0-3401 GCF_009711985.1 Dolichospermum sp. UHCC 0260
AAAATAAACTCTGAATATACAGCATACAAAAATTCAGTAGGCAAGCGATTACTAATTGTTTCTGCTTGCGCTGGCTTGAGATTAAATTCTGCTTGTAGCCACTCAGCAAAAGGAGTTTTAATTTCTGCAACAACGGCAAATTTTTGGGGACATTCAAAAAAATCTTGATAAATAGTAATTTCTTCAGTTTCTAGTTTTTCTAAACACTGATTGAAAAGCTGTTCCAAAATTTCCCGCAGTTTATCCTCTTTTACTTCTTTCCCCTGACTTGCTTCCTGTAGTAAATCTTGATTATCTCCTATCACATTAACCATTGCCTGTGTTAAAGCCGAACAAATTAACAACCAAGCAATTTCTCCCGGTTCTTGTGCTACTCCAATAGCCGCACCAATATCAACAATATTTTCAGGCAAATTACCAATATTACCAGTAACCGCATTTGCCCCAACCTTGATTATTCCCACCCCAAAATCCCGCCAATTCACATTAATCTCTCTTTGTCCCAGCGCAACGGGTTTTTTGAGAATAATTCCAATTCCAGGTCTGTTATTCATAGATATTGGTGTGTTTATCGTAATACTTAAATTTCAGGCATATAAACACCCATATTTTAACCTATAACGTTACGCACTTACACAACATAAATCACAGTGCGTTAGCTAGTAGGTTGGGTTGACGCAAGGAAACCCAACATTTCCTATAATCATAATTGTCAGAATCAGGATATCCAGGATGTAAGGATTTACATGATTTGATTTTTTGCTAAACGCCTATAATGGCTGAAAAAGAAAATCTCTTCCTTCTCTTCTTTGCGTCTTTGCTCCTTTGCGTCTTTGCGCGAAATACATTGTCAGAATCAGGAACCGATTAAAGGATTGACAGGATTTTGTGTGAAGTCTGATTTTTTGGGATGTAAGGACTTTTGGATATTACCTGAATTATGATGTAGGAAAGATATGATAGTCCATCAAATAAAAATCCTAAAAATCATCAAAATCCTAAAAATCACAGTTTAGACAATGGAGATATCAATTAAAAAACGCCGTGCCGCTGTATTATCGTAATTACCAATATAACCACTCACAAATCGGGATGACAGGATTCGAACCTGCGGCATCCTGCTCCCAAAGCAGGCGCGCTACCAAGCTGCGCTACATCCCGTAAAGTCACAGAAACCAAGTTCCACATAGATCAAATTATGTTTTTTTGGTTTATCTCGACTATCATATCACAAAAAAGAATAAATGCAAACCCAATAATCCAGAAAAATCAGATTTAGGGAAATATACTTAGTTCCCTAATCCCCAAACCCCAGCCACGTTTATCATTGAGGATACCAATACATTCCTTTTATACCTTCAGGATCTGACATAAAGCCCATCGTCTTATAGAAATCTACAACATGAGGGTCAGCAAAAAGAGTAACATTACTAATTTCTTCACTCCTGAGTTTTTTAAGGACATATTTCATTAATGCCTTACCTAGACCTCTACTTTGAAAATCAGGATGAACGACTACATCCCAAATAGTGGCATTAAAAGCATGATCTGAGGTAGCACGGGCAAAACCAATCAAACGCTTTTTATTTCCTCGTACTTGCCACATAGAGGCCACGAGAAAACTATGCTCAATAGCTTTTTTTACTTTTCTCAGGGGGCGACGTGACCAGCCAACTGCATCACAGAGTTCTTCGAGTTCATAAAGGTCAATATCTCTTTCCGTACTGAAAATGATTTGATCCTTACCTACACTAGAATTACCATCAACTTCCGCTGTATGCTCATTAACAGCAGTGTTTTTATTTGCCGCTAAAGATTCAGGAGTGCTAAACCAAGTTTTCCAAAAACCCATGCCAATGCAGTTCGGGTAGTATGACTAAAATTGGTTTCCACTTTTTAAAAGTGTTGATTCACATTTAACATCACTATGATCATTGCTTGCCAATCCACTAGAAATATTCTAGGTGTTTTAGCGGTTTGTAATACTCACAGCTAGTTATCAGGTGTTTCTTCCCAATCACTTTCAACTCTAGCATTTTGTTTTCACACTACTCCATAAAACTCACCCAAAGGCAAAAATTTTCCGAAATTCAAGTATCTTTACCGCTTGAGTGACAATTTTACCCGCTGCTGCTTTTATAAACACACAGGATTAAGCTCATCTTATGCTAATTAATATCAACTCCAATGACACAATGAGAACAGGTAATTTAACTATTTACTCCTTTGGCGCGGACGCACTAGTAGTTTGTCAAGATAAAAATGATGGACTGTAGTGTGAGCGTCTCGCTCACGCGGGCATCTTGCCCGCACTACCAAAAACCTGTCAAAATAAATTTGACAGACTACTAGGTTGATTCTCTACTTGCTGAGTCCGAATGAAAGTCTAATTCCTGAATATCTGGGTAACACAATTGCGGAAGGAGTTAAACATCGGTTACTTGGTCAATAAAATTAGCTAATTCAAAATTTAAATTTTTGAAGTTGTATTGAGTCGCACCCACTATTGAGGGGACGATATTTAATTATGGCAACAATAGAAATCTTAGGCGTTCCACATACTTATGAGCTAACGGCTCCCACATCATGCCCCCATACTTTAGTATTTATCCACAGTTGGCTAAATAGTAGCGTATATTGGCAACCTGTGATTTCTCGTCTATCAATAGATTTACAGTGTTTATCTTACGATTTGCGAGGGTTTGGTGAATCACAGTCCCAGGTGACATCAGATATAGAACTGACTGCTACAGACTCTAGTATGGTTAGTTTGTCTTTGGATTCTATGTACTCTCCATCTGCTTATGCTCGGGATTTGGCTGTGCTTCTCCAACACCTGAATATTTCTAGTGCTTGGCTAATTGGTCATTCTTTAGGTGGCACTATTGCTCTATGGACAGCGACTCAATTACCTGATTGTGTTCAAGGTGTAATTTGTATTAATGCAGGCGGTGGGATTTATCTTAAAGAAGCGTTTGAGCAATTTCGTGCGGCTGGGCAAAAATTTTTACAAGTCCGTCCTCGTTGGCTTTCACAAATGCCTTTGATTGATTTGTTGTTTACTAAAGCTAGTGTATTACATCCTTTAGACCGATATTGGGCGCGTCAACGACTGATTGATTTTATTGTTGCTGATCCAGAAGCTGCTTTGGGAACTCTTTTTGACTCGACTACGGAAGCAGAAATTAACTGTTTACCCCAATTAGTCTCAAAATTAAAGCAGCCAGTCTATTTTTTAGCTGGCGCTGACGATAAGGTGATGGAACCCAAATATATCCGCCATTTAGCAAGTTTTCATTGGCTTTTCCAATCCGTTGGCGATAATGTGATTGAAATTACTGATTGTGGACATCTAGCTATGTTAGAGCAACCAGAAGCCGTAGCTGAACATATTCGGTCAA
>NZ_VIKZ01000063.1:3553-10697 GCF_009711985.1 Dolichospermum sp. UHCC 0260
TGTCAGTTGTCAATTGTCAGTTGTCAGTTGTAATTGGTAACTTTCTTTCTTCCTCCTGAACTCCTGATAGCGAAGCGTGGCGTTAGCCATACTCCTGATAGCGAAGCGTGGCGTTAGCCATACTCCTGAATTAATTTTCGTATAACTGCATGACTTGGTTCAGTGAGAGCCGGGAATGGACTCCTAATGTGAGTGGAGAAGTTCTGCCACGTGATAGGTGTTCAACGGCTGCACAGCCAATCATGGCGGCATTGTCGGTGCAAAATTTTAGGGGGGGGAATAGAACCCGCAAGTTATGTTTACTGGCTGCTGCTTGTAAATGCTTTCTCAGCCCACTATTAGCTGCTACGCCACCACCTACAGTAATGGTATCTAATCCATAGTTCCGAGCGCAGGCGATCGCTCTTTTGGTCAGCGATCGCGCTATAGTATCCTGGAAACTAGCCACTACATCGGCAATTGGTACTTCTTTGCCCTCTTTCTCCAACTGCTGTACTAAACGTAATACTGCTGTCTTTAATCCGCTAAAACTACAATCGTAGGGATGATAACCCCCACCTGGTAAAGAAATTTTGCCCTCCGGTAATGCAAAGGCTTGGGGATTGCCAGTTTGTGCCAGTTTGTCAATTATTGGTCCACCGGGATAACCCAGTTTCAACAACCGCGCCACCTTGTCAAAAGCCTCACCCGCCGCATCATCACGGGTTTCTCCCAGGGTTTCGTATATACCATAATCTTTCACATAAATCAAGCTTGTATGACCGCCGGAAACAAGTAAGCTAAGAAAGGGAGGATTTAAACTTGGCTCGCTCAAGTAAGTCGCGTAAATATGACCTTCCAGGTGATGCACTCCCAAAAAAGGCAAATCATGGACAATTGCCAGGGTTTTGGCAGCCGTTAATCCTACCAGCAACGCTCCTACTAGTCCAGGCGCACAGGTGGCAGCTATCCCATCAATCTGACTCCAATCTAGATGACTAGACTCCATTGCTTGCTCTATTTCATAATTCAGGGTTTCTAAATGCTGACGTGAGGCCACCTCTGGTACTACCCCACCATATTGTTGATGAATAGAAATTTGTGAAGCAACAATACTGCTACACACTTCACGATTCTTAATAATTGCAACAGCAGTTTCATCACAACTGGTTTCAATGGCTAGAACGGTTGTCATAGAATGGGTAATTGGTAATTGGTAATTGGTAATTGGTAATTGGTAATTGGCAATATACATTCTCTCATATCTCCCCCTGCCCCCTGCTCCCTGCTTCCTACCCTGCTTCCCTATCTTTTGATTGAGAAGCTTTAACTTTTGTTGACTTAAACTTTACTCAGTTCCCAGCCAAGAGTATGATAACTTCCTAGTTATCTAAAATAAAGACTGTACAAGCCGCTTCGTTTTGTACAAGAAACTTCTCGTTTTGTAATAAAAGGAAACAACTCCATGAGACGATTGTTTGCTTTGCTTTTGGTGATGACTCTTTGGTTCAATTTTGCTCCTGAAGCTAATGCACTAGGCGCAAACCTTGTTCCTTGTAAAGACTCTCCCGCCTTTCAAGAGCTAGCACTAAATGCCCGCAACACCACCACTGACCCCGAATCTGGCAAAAAGCGGTTTGAACGTTATTCTCAGGCGCTCTGTGGCCCTGAAGGTTATCCTCACTTGATTGTAGATGGCAGTCTTGATCATGCTGGTGATTTTTTAATCCCTAGTATTCTCTTCCTCTACATTGCTGGTTGGATTGGTTGGGTAGGCCGTGCTTATCTCCAAGCAATCAAAACAGGATCAGATGCGGAGCAAAAAGAAATCCAAATTGATTTGGGTATTGCTCTACCTATCATCACCTCCGGTTTTGCTTGGCCCGCAGCAGCAATCAAGGAATTGCTCTCCGGCGAATTAACCGCGAAGGATTCAGAAATTACCGTTTCGCCACGTTAATTCATTTGTTTTCAATCACTCATTCTGGAGACTAAATTCATGGCTGAAAAAGGTAACGAAACCAACTACTTGATTACATTCATTTCCACTGCTCCCGTTGCAGCAACTATCTGGTTGACAATCACAGCCGGGATTTTGATTGAATTTAATCGCTTCTTCCCTGACCTCCTTTTCCACCCCCTATAGGTTGAAAATCCGGTGCAGAAAAGCTAAGTAAATTAGCTTTTGCTTGTAGATTGTCTCATTGAGTTATCAAACCTAGTTAGGTGAAAATATCACTTAAATTAGCAATCTTCACTAATGTATGAAACTCGTCATGTTGTCCACTGTTTGCGGGTTTCATACTTTTCTAAATGAGAAAGTGGCAAAATTAATTTTTATGAAAAATGCTATCTTTCTCATTTAAAAGCGAGCAAACAACATAACTCAAGCAGTAAGCTCATCAAAAACCCACCTAGTGATCCAAGGAATCGAAAAGTTATGGCAATAGCAGCACGTGATCCACAAAAAGGCGATCTAGAAACCCCCATCAATTCCGCTCCTTTGGTGAAGTGGTTTATTAGCAACTTACCAGCTTATCGCCCCGGTCTCAATCCTTTTAGACGCGGTTTGGAAGTCGGTATGGCTCATGGTTATTTACTATTTGGACCTTTCCATAGATTAGGCCCTTTACGCAATGCCCCCAATGCTACCTTAGCTGGTTTGTTGGGTAGTATTGGATTGGTTGTAATTTTGACAGCTTGCCTATCCCTATATGCTAACAGCAACCCTGGTAAAGCTCTTGCTAGTATTGCTGTACCCAATCCTCCTGTTGATGCTTTTAACTCTAAGGAAAGCTGGAATAATTTCACCAGTGCTTTCTTGATTGGTGGTATCGGTGGCGCAGTAGTCGCTTTCTTCTTAACCAGTAATTCTGGATTAATCCAAGGTTTATTAGGTTAATTTAATTCTTGATAATGGGTAATAGTTGCTAATTTGGGCTATTACCTATTGTCGAGAGAAGTAAGTAGGTTGGCGTTGAAAATTGTCGTTATGGCAAGGGAACAGGGAACTCTTAACAGGGAACAGGAAGAGAGTTTTGGGCGATTTTACTTTTCTTCACATACCTTTAAATTTTTCAGTTCACCTACTTATATTAGAAAATAGATAATTATAATTTTACAAAAAACTAATTATAAAATACTAAATTATTCAGAGAAATAGGGACAACTTTTGCAGCATCAACAGAAAAATAAATTGTTTATTGTTATCTCATCTGTAGGGGTTTAGCAGTGCTAAACCCTTACCTATAAAATCAGCTTAACTCAATTATTAATATGGCCAAGTCCAATCGCGGATTTCTGGCATATCTTCACCGTGTTTCTGAATATATTGCTTATGTTCAATCAACTTATCTTGCAATTTTTGTTTTACATAAGCTGCTTGAGAACCTAATTTTGGTACACGGTCAATCACATCCATAACTAAATGGAATCTATCTAAATCATTCATTACCACCATATCAAAAGGTGTGGTTGTTGTTCCTTCTTCTTTGTAACCACGCACATGAATATTCTGATGATTTGTATGCCGATAGGTGAGACGATGAATTAACCAAGGATAACCATGAAATGCAAAGATGATTGGTTTATCAGTTGTGAAAATAGTATCAAAATCCTTACTATTTAAACCGTGAGGATGTTCACTTTTTGGCTGTAGAGTCATCAAATCCACAACATTAACAACTCGCACTTTTAAATCTGGGAAATTTTGCCGTAAAATATCCACAGCCGCTAAAGTTTCCAAAGTTGGAACATCTCCAGCACAAGCCATAACTACATCGGTTTCACTGTCTTGATCATTACTAGCCCATTCCCAAATTCCTAAACCTTTAGTACAATGTTTAATTGCCGAATCCATGTCTAAATATTGTAATGCAGGTTGTTTACCAGCAACAATCACATTGACATAATTACGACTTCTTAAACAATGGTCAGTTACTGATAGCAAAGTATTAGCATCAGGTGGTAGATAAACACGAATGATTTCGGATTTTTTGTTAATTACATGATCAATAAAACCAGGATCTTGGTGAGAGAAACCATTATGATCTTGTCGCCAAACATGAGAAGTGAGAAGATAATTTAAAGAGGCAATTGGTCTTCTCCAAGTAATATGCCGAGTTGTTTTCAACCATTTGGCGTGTTGGTTGAACATGGAATCAATGATGTGAATAAAAGCTTCATAACAGGAGAAGAAACCATGACGACCTGTTAACAAATATCCTTCTAACCAGCCTTGACAATTGGTTTCGCTGAGGATTTCCATAACTCGACCGTCCGGTGATAAATGGTCATCTTCCGGGAGAGTTTCCGCATCCCAAGCGCGGTTTGTCACTTCAAATAAAGGATCTAAACGATTTGAGGCGGTTTCGTCAGGCCCAAAAACGCGGAAGTTACGGCTTTCTTCGTTGAGTTTCATAATGTCGCGGAGAAACTTACCAGCAACTTTGGTAGCTTCAGCGTTAACTGTTCCTGGTTTAAATACTTCTACAGCATAGTTGCTAAAATCAGGCATTTTCAAGTCACGCAGCAAAATTCCGCCGTTAGCGTGGGGGTTGTCTCCCATGCGACGCTGACCTTTGGGGGCTAGTTCTGCCAGTTCGGGAATCAGTTGACCGTTGGTGTCGAAAAGTTCTTCAGGTTTGTAACTCTTTAGCCAATCTTCCAGCAATTGCAGATGTTCCGGTTTACCAGCTATATCACTAAAAGGGACTTGGTGCGATCGCCAATAACCCTCTGTTTTCTTCCCGTCCACTTCCTTGGGTCCAGTCCAACCTTTAGGAGTGCGTAAAACAATCATTGGCCATTGCGGTCGTGCTTGGAAACCATGTACCCGCGCTTCTCTTTGGATACTTTGAATTTCAGGAATGATTGTATCTAATACTGCCGCCATTTTTTGGTGAACTTCCGCCGGTTCAGAACCTTCCACAAAGTAAGGTTTATAGCCATAGCCGATAAATAGGCTTTCCAATTCCCCATGGGGTATCCGTGCTAATACTGTGGGATTGGCAATTTTGTATCCATTCAAATGCAGAATTGGTAAAACTGCACCATCAGTAACAGGGTTGATAAATTTGTTAGAATGCCAGCTAGTTGCTAGGGGTCCAGTTTCCGCTTCTCCGTCACCCACAACCGCCGCAACTATCAAATCAGGGTTATCAAATACTGCACCGTAAGCATGAACTAAAGCATAGCCTAATTCTCCCCCCTCATGGATAGAACCAGGGGTTTCTGGGGCGACGTGACTGGGAATACCACCAGGGAAGGAGAATTGCTTAAATAGTTTTTGCATTCCCTCTTCATCTTGGGAGATGTTGGGGTAATATTCGCTATATGTTCCTTCTAAGTAGGTATTGGCAACAATTCCGGGTCCACCATGTCCAGGACCAGCTATGTAAATTGCATTGAGGTCGTATTTTTTAATAACTCGGTTGAAGTGGGCGTAAATCAAGTTTAGCCCTGGGGTAGTTCCCCAATGTCCTAATAGTCGAGGTTTGACGTGTTCTTGTTGGAGTGGTTCTCTCAAAAGAGGATTGTCGAGGAGGTATATTTGTCCAACAGAGAGATAATTGGCTGCACGCCAATAGCCGTTAATTTTTTGTAATTCTGTGTCTGTTAAAGGTTTTGTCTGTGAAATGCTGGTAATAGTCATTTAAAACTCCAGTCCAAAGTATTCGCACCAATCAGTTTTATAAGGAGAATGCCGAAAACCCTTGAAGGCGTGTCCGACTCAGCAGGACACACCTGTGCAACAGTTGCGGGATGAAGGCTAATTGCAGGATAAATCCTGCACTGACATTTTGTATATATTGTATAATAAACGATTTACAAAAAAGTAGGGGCGAAGCATTCGCTTATAAAAATTATGCGACCAACCGACAACTCAACAGCGCGAATGCTTCGCCCGTACGGCAACGGATTGAACACGCTAAAAGAATAGCGCGTAACGTATGCAGGTCTAATGTCAATGTAACTGTGTTGACACTCTCATGGCTAAAGCCACTGAGATTCTACTGACAGAATTAAATTAAGAGTTTAGCTCAATCTAATCTCGCTGCGACCGTCAAACGCCGCCTAAACGCTCAAAACAACTGCCAATCAAGGTGTCGAAATTGCGCTTACTTTTATGGTTTTCAGTGTTTTTAGAATCCATCACTAAGCCAAGACGCGGTACGCTCCACAACCTGCCATTACTCGCTCTTTCTTGTCAATACTGCCGTTAGGACTTAAACCTAACCGTTGTTTCATAGGAGCCGGAATTTCTCCGTACTAGGATGCTTCAACACGTAGATGTTTTTTGTTCTTACTCACAATTTAATTCTAACATACCACAGGGATTAAAATCCCTCGTGCCGTTTCCCTCTCAGGTCTAAAGACGCGCTCGTTCCCCACTTACCGCGAGGTCTTATGATTTGTTTGGGGAAAAAGTTAATTACTTTCTACAGCAGATTTCGCTCTAATGAGGTACAAACTTGAATTATGAAACTCTTGTAGTGCGGGCATCTTGCCTGCTGGATAAGTACCTCATCACACCAGAAAGTGCTGTATTTCACTATTTTTTTGTCTCTTGATATTCAATTTTAGGATAATATTACAAACAACAACACCCAGACATCTACTAGCTTGTTGAATCCCTCTTTTTGTTAACTCTAGCCAGGGATGTACTACCTTTCATCAACTTGATCAACAAGGGATGGAAACCAGTCACAGCGCCCCCTGATTTTCATTCATTTGAGGAAATATCAGCTTTCGCGTTGGGTGTTGTTGTTTGTTGACGAGACAGATGTAAATTAAACAGCGCTTTTACCTCTCATTTGTGGTTTCTTTCTTCTTTCTCTCTAGCTGTCGTATCTGCCAGGGAAGCTATACCTGCTTCAACTATTAAGATAACAGCTTTAAATTCGATGGGACATTTTTGCAATTAAACTTTACTAAATAAAAAACATAAGTTTGATGAAAACCTATATTTTTGGGAATTACACGCTACTTTTAGCAGTAATTTTATTTTGATGCAATTGAGTAATTACTCAGGATTTTTTAAGTTTTGAAACAAAACAGATTTCACCCTCATGCACCCTAAAATACCTTAAAACCCTCCTAATGCACGAATATTATCAAGAATGGTAACTTCTCCATAGGGATCGCCCACAGCCCGCATTAAAGG
>NZ_VIKZ01000063.1:11061-23999 GCF_009711985.1 Dolichospermum sp. UHCC 0260
GATACAATAATCTAGCCTCTTGCCATTTTTGAATTGCTTGTCGCAAAGACTCTGCTGATCCTTGTTGATAAAGTGTCTTTCCCTCTTCAAAAAGCCGTTCTGCATTTTCCTTTGTTGCTGCTGGAGATTGGGCAATTTTTGAGGAATCATCCTTTGCCAAAACACGGCTAGAGTCAGTAACTGCACTCACACAACCAAACAACAGAATACTAATAGACAAAGTTATATAGCCGTTACCTACCAGTAACATCAGCCAATTATGTTGTTGTTTTCTATTTTTCATCAGAATTAATACGTGGTAAAATAGCAACCTCTGTTTATAATATCAGCTTTTTTTGATGATATTCTCAGTAAACAATATTTTATACAAGCGACCAGTATCAAAGGTTTTCATCTTTTCAAGAATTGTGAGCGGATTTCTGCACGTACACTCATGAGGATTTTACCGAGATGATTTTCTCCTGTATGATTTGCACCACAGCCCCAGAAACAGTCTGTAGGGGAATTTTCTATAAGCATTTCATCACCTGTGATTAATAATATTTCCCTAATATCAGCATGAGTGATAAATTTTTGTAGTACCCCAATCCGCATAACTTGAGTTTTCACCAATTCCCAATCTGGACGGAAACGACGAGAGGGACAACGCCCTAAAGCAGCAGCCTGTTCAGGACTAACAGCAGCGCGAATTAAAGGTATAATGGGAGCATCGGAACTACCAACAAACTTTTGTGCTTGATAATAATGCTCAACGGTTGGCCAGTCAGTACCGTCAATGTTAATACTGTGGGGAGAAAAGTTAGAAAAACAACCATAGGGCTGGGAAACTTGATAAAAGTAAATAGTCATTTGCAAAATTCTCTTTTATACTAAATTAGCTTTAGCAGTAATAATGTAAATGAATAATAGATTGAGCCATTCTGTTTTATGACTACAGATGCTTTTGAACAAACAAATTGGGTGTGGCAATTTTCCTTATTCCAACAACAAGTAGGGGAATGGATAGAATACCAATTTTCCCGGTTTCAAAAAACTTTACCAGAATTACCGCCTGGTTGGTCAATCAATCCCTGGTTAGGTGAATTACTAAATATCCTATTTTGGTTAGGATTGGGTTTATTCGTGGTATGGATAGGTTGGCGATTATGGCAAGAATTCAATCCTTATATCTATGCTTGGCTAAATGCAATGAGTAATTCTCCAGGTTTTAGAACCAAAGCTGATTCTAGAGAAACATCAATTGCCTTACTGTTAAACCAAGCTCAGGAATTTCACCAACAGTATAATTACACAGAGGCTTGTCGTTGTGTGTATTTAGCAATGCTACAGCAATTGCATGAACAAGCGATCGCCCACCAACAACCTAGCCGCACAGACGGAGAATATCTGCAATTACTCAAATCCTCTGTCACTCTCATTCAACCATACCAAATATTAATTAACACCCATGAACAATTATGCTTTAGTGAGCATGAAATGTTAGCAGAAAATTATCAACAGTGTTGGCAAGCTTATCAACAAATATTCCAGCGATTATCATGAATACAGCGGTTTTCGCTCTTATGAGGTACAAAGTTGAATCATGAAACTCTTGTAGTGCGGGCATACTTCGACAAGCTCAGTACAAGTCTTGCCCGCTAGATATGTACCTCATAACACCGGGAAGTGCTGTAATATCAATAATATCAATAATTTCCATATTAATTCAGATAAATCATGAACCGCAATCAGCGCATTGCTTGGTTAGGTGCGATAGTCTTAGCCGTGATTATTTTACTTACCACTATAGCAGCCCCCAATACCCAAATAACTAGTGGTTCTACTTATAACCGCAGCCCTGATGGCTATGGTGCGTGGTATGCCTTTATGCAAGATCAAAATATCAGTATTCAACGTTGGCAAAAACCATTTAGTGATTTACCAACAACAAAGAACCCTATTACCTTATTACAAGTTAATAGCACCCTTCAAGAAATAGAAATATATTCAGAACAAGAAGAATGGATAGCAAAAGGGAATAACCTAGTAATTTTAGGAATTAAAAAACCAGTAACCGCAGCAGCATTTAGTACACAGCAGCAATCAACCTTCGGAAAAGTCAAGATTGATACCCGCCGCCGATATAATATTTCCCAGGAAGAACAAATCACACTAGAAGACAAATTTGGGACAATAATTTGGCAGAAAAAGTTTGGTAAAGGCAAAGTAATTTTAGCAACAACACCATATTTAGCTGCTAATGCCTATCAAAACAATGACAGTAATTTTAAATTATTAGCAGATTTAGTCAGCAAAAATAGTCAAAAAGTATTTGTAGATGAATATATACATGGCTATAAAGATAGAGATATTCAGAAAAAACTAGGAGAAGATAGTATATTAAATTATTTCGCAAAAACTCCCCTATTACCAGCCTTTATCCAGCTAATTGTCCTATTATTGGCATTAACTTGGGCAGAAAATCGCCGCTTTGGTAAATCAGTAACCTTAAAAACATCCTTGATAGATAACAGTCAGGCTTATATTCAAGCTTTAGCGGGAGTTTTACAAAAAGCAGAATCTACTGATTTTGTTGTCGAAATGCTAGGGAAAGAAGAACAAATACAACTTCAGAAAACTTTGGGTTTGAGTCAAATTCCTTTAGACAATCAGGTTTTACTAAAAATCTGGGAAGAACAAATAGGGAATAATACAGAAAAACTTAATGCAGTCTTACAACTACAATCACAAAAACGTCGAATAAGTGAACGAGAACTGATAAGCTGGTTAGAGAAATGGCGTAATTTGCGAAAATAATTAAACGCAGATGAACGCAAATAAACGCAGATAAATACGGATGATTATGATTCTGTGCAGCTTTAGATAAATTTGGTATAGATCTTTTGATGAATATGATATTTCTCGAAATCTTTTTTTTATTCCTTTTTTTGTGAGTGATTGATAAATATGAGTGAAACTAATAATTCGGTTTTAATTAATCTGGGAAAAGCAATTAATCAAATAGTTGTTGGACAACCCGCTTTGATTAAACAGACATTAATTGCCTTATTAGCAGGTGGACATATTATTTTAGAAGGAGTTCCTGGCACAGCAAAAACATTGTTAGTTAAAGTATTGGCACAATTAATCCAATCTGATTTTCGCCGTATTCAACTAACTCCAGATGTTCTCCCGTCAGATATTACAGGGACAAATATCTTTGACTTAAATACCCGCGATTTCACATTAAAAAAAGGTCCCGTTTTTACAGAAATACTTTTAGCCGATGAAATTAACCGCACTCCTCCAAAAACCCAAGCTGCACTTTTGGAAGCAATGGAAGAAATGCAAGTTACTTTAGATGGAGAAAGTTTACCATTACCTGATTTATTTTGGGTAATTGCCACCCAAAATCCCTTAGAATTTGAAGGAACTTATCCTTTACCAGAAGCACAATTAGATCGGTTTTTGTTTAAGTTAATTGTAGATTATCCAGAACAAGCAGCCGAAAAACAAATGTTATTAAATCGTCAGTCTGGATTTACTGCAAAACGTGCAGATATTGCCAACTTAAAACCTATCACCACAGTAATTGATATTTTGCAAGCTAGACAAGCTGTAAAACAAGTTCAAGTATCAGAAACAATAGTTGATTATTTATTAGAAATTGTCAGAAAATCCCGTCAATATCCTGATTTAGCTTTAGGTGCATCTCCTCGCGCTGCGGGTGCTTGGTTGCAAACTTCTCAAGCCGCAGCTTGGTTATCGGGAAGGAATTTTGTAACTCCAGATGATGTAAAATCAGTGGCTTCACCCTTATTGCGTCATCGTTTATTATTGAAACCGGAAGCAATGCTAGATGGTTTACAAATTGATGCAGTAGTTGCAGCAGTAATCAATCAAGTTCCTGTTCCTAGATAACGAAACAAAAATCATGATTCCCTCCAAAAAAGTTTATTTTTTATTAATTGCGGGAATATTTATTTCCCCAATTTTATCTATGATTTTGGGAATTTATCAAACCATAATCATAACTTGTTTATTTGATCTTACCGTTTTAATTTTAATGGTAGTTGACGGTTGGGGAATGAAAGCGAAGCGCGTAGAAATTACCCGCGAATTACCTTTACGTTTATCTATTGGTAGAGATAATCCAGTTATATTAAAAGTTCAAGCTGGGAAAATTGATGCAGTTATTAAAATCCGCGATTATTACCCACAAGAATTTGCTGTTTCTACAACCACAGTTACAGCTAATATAAATGCTAATCAAAATCAAGAATTAACTTACACAGTTTACCCAAATCAAAGGGGAGAATTTTCTTGGGGAAATATGCAAGTGCGACAGTTAGGAATGTGGGGGTTAGTGTGGCATGATTGGCAAATTCCCCACAGTACACAGGTAAAAGTATATCCTGATTTAATAGGATTGCGATCGCTCTCCATTCGTCTCACATTACAATCATCAGGTTCTATCCGTAAAACTCGGCAAATGGGAATAGGCACAGAATTTGCCGAATTACGAAACTACCGCAGCGGTGATGATTTGCGGTTTATTGATTGGAAAGCTACCGCAAGACGTGCTTATGGTAATACAGGACCCCTAGTTAGAGTTTTAGAACCAGAACAAGAACAAACATTATTGATATTACTAGATCGTGGCAGATTGATGACAGCAAAAGTTCAAAGTTTGCAACGATTTGACTGGGGTTTAAATACGACATTATCCCTAGCATTGGCAGGATTGCATAGAGGCGATCGCGTTGGTATTGGTGTATTTGACAACAAACTACATACGTGGATACCTCCAGAACGCGGACAAAATCATCTCAACCAACTCATTGATAAACTCACCCCCATTCAACCAGAATTACTCGAATCTGATTATTTAGGTGCAGTTACCCACGTCGTCAAACAACAAACCCGCAGAGCGCTCGTAGTCATCATTACGGACTTAGTTGATATCACCGCTTCCTCCGAACTTCTCGCAGCCCTTACCAGACTCGCACCCCGCTATTTACCCTTTTGCGTCACCCTGCGAGATCCTCAAGTTGATAATTTAGCACATACATTTACTGAAGATGCCACACAATCTTATATTCGCGCAGTTGCACTAGATTTATTAGCACAAAGACAACTGGCATTTGCCCAATTAAAACAAAAAGGAGTATTAGTTCTTGACGCACCAGCAAATCAAATTTCCGAACAATTAGTTGATAGATATTTACAACTTAAAGCCAGGAATCAACTGTAAATTATATATTCCTCTTTGCGCCTTTGCGTGAGACTTTCATATTTTCTTCTTTCGACTACAATACCTCACCAAAACCACAAACAAACCCATCCCAAACAAATATTTAATTGGATCTGGAATCATCGGATTAGGAGAGAAAAAACCCTCAATTAAACCAGCAACAATCAACATCGGCACAATCCCAAAAACCAATTGTACAGCCAAAGAACCATAAAACTTCAAAGCATCCAGACGACGATATTTACCAGGAAATAAAATTGCCCTTGCCAGCAACAAACCTGAACCTCCTGCAAAAAATATCGCAGGTAGTTCCAAAGCACCATGAGGAAATACAAAGGCCCAAAATGGATAAGCCAGATTGTTTTGAGCAACTAAAGCACCAATAGCGCCCATTAACAAACCATTGAATACTAATAAATAAGTCGTATATAAACCCGCCGTAATTCCCCCAGCCACAGCCCCAAAAGACACAGAAATATTATTCATCATAATATTACTAGAAGCTAATGGTTCAATCCCCACAATCGAACCCATCCATAATTCATGCTTATCTCGCACCAGGGAAATCAATCTTTCCGGTACTACCAACGACATAAAACTCGGATCTTGCCAAGCATACCACCAAGCAATTAAGCCTCCTAAAATAAACATAGCGGTGGCTGTGGCAATGTATAGGAACGTTTGCTGCACCACTTGAGGAAATCCCCATAGGTAAAATTCCTTAGCCGCTTGCCATTCCTGTCGCCGCGAACCCTGGTAAATTTGTGTATAGGCGCGAGTTGTCAAAGATTGTAAGCTTTGAATTAAAGTTTTACCTACTTGCTGAGTCCGCGCCCTAGCTAAATCCGCCGCCACGGAACGATATAAACTCGCTAATTCCCTGATTTCCGCAGAACCCAGAGACTTTAAGCGTTTTTGTTCTACCTTTTTTAACAAAGCATCCAAACGCTGCCAATTAGCCTCTCGTCTTCCTATCCAACGTTGAATATTCATAAAATTTCTAAATACTTAGTACAGATTAGCTTAAAATAACTTCAAAGTAAGCGCCGTATTTTAGGAAAAAATTAACACCATGTCTGGAAATCTTAATTCTCCTAACCCTATTCAACCGTTAAGTGTAGGTAGTGTTGTCAGTGCGGGAATACGATTGTACCGTTCCCATCTCAAAAAATATTTTCTCATAGCTCTTAAAGCTTATGCTTGGTTACTAGTTCCCATTTACGGTTGGGTGAAATTTTATGCCCTTTCAGCCCTGATTTCTCGATTAGCTTTTGGGGAATTAGTTAACCAACCGGAAAGTGTTTCATCAGGTAAACGATTTGTCAATTCCCGCTTGTGGGAATTTTTTGTTAACATGATCCTCATGCTTGCCATTAGTATAGGAATTATGCTTGGATCTGTACTCATTGGCAGTTTACTAATAGGTATACCAACAGCATTACTAGGAGGATTACAGGATGCAAACCCAGCTAATATAGGTATTATTATTTTAATAACTTTGGTAGTTATAATAATAACCTTCTCAGGTATTTTGTGGATAGGTACTAGATTTTATTTAGTAGATGTTCCCCTAGCAATTGAAGATGATGTTAACGGTAGTTCAACGATTAATCGGAGTTGGGAACTAACTAAGGGAAATATTTTCAGGATTCTTTTAATTTCTTTAATTGGTTTTTTAATTACCATTCCCATCCAATTTATTATTCAAATCATTACTACTATTATTCAGTTAATTTTTACAACTTTACTAAAGGAAGATATTCTCAGTTCTTCAATAATTTCATTCATGTTAACATTTGGACTAAGTTTTGTAGGTGGGGCATTAATTCTCCCTTTTTGGCAAACAGTGAAAGCTGTGGTTTATTATGATCTTAGAAGTCGGCGAGAAGGGTTGGGTTTACAATTACGTGACCACGATATTTAAATATAAAAAATGCACCTTTTTAACCGCATTAAATTCACTACACCCGAAAGTGTGGAAATAGAATTTACCCTGGCTGAAATTGGTAGTCGGGCTTTAGCATTAATGATTGACTATCTAATTTTGGCTTTTACTTTAGTGGTAATTGCGTTGATATGGGCATTTATTTTTCAGCAAGTCACTGATTTTGGAGTGAGTATTTTTGGCTCTAATTTCGGCTTGTGGTTGATAGCCATATCTCTATTAAGTCTGTTTTTTATTTACACAGGTTATTTCGTCTTATTTGAAACTCTTTGGCAAGGACAAACACCAGGTAAACGTATTGCTAAAATTCGCGTTGTGCGAGATGATGGTAGACCTGTGGGTTTACAACAAGCAGCATTACGAGCTTTACTCCGTCCTCTTGATGAATCTTTATTTATTGGTGCTTTTTTAATTACTTTTAGTAACCGAGAAAAGCGTCTTGGTGATTTAGCCGCTGGGACAATTGTAATTCAAGCGGAAACAGTTGTGAAATCATCAAGTTTAGTCATTTCTGAAGCAGCTAAATCTTTTCATATTCAATTACAAGAAATAGCCGATTTATCACCTTTATTACCCGATGATTTTGCTATTATTCGAGAATATTTACTCCGACGCAGTGGAATGTCCACAAAAGCCAGGACAGCACTTTCTTTAAAACTCACCCAACAAGTTCAATCTATTATTAACTTAGAAATTCTCCCAGGGAATATTGCTTCAGATGTATTTTTAGAAGCTGTTTATCTTGCCTATCAACAACCTGGATATTAAAGCTGATTTTCAGCCATAATGGGCTATTTACGTGACAATGGAATTATTTAACCCATTTACTCAGAGTAATTCCCAAAAACTGCTCTAGTTGAGTAAGTAGGTCGGCGGAAAAGTTTCTAACTATGTAACGAAAAGTTAAGAATGGTTATTTTTGTTAAAATGAATACGTTCTGTACTGTATTGTCCTTTTTCTCCCCTAGCTTTAACCCCATTCATTACGGCATATGCAAGGTCTAGCTCGTCCTCAAACATTCGTCCCGATAGCTCGTCTTTTTTGAGATGCTGCCATTCCAATTCAATTGGATTCATTTCCGAGCAATATTTTGGCAAAAAGAAGATATATAAGTTCTGACTCTCCCATTTTGACCACAACTGTTGCACTTCCTTGCATTGGTGTATTGGACCGTTATCCTGTACTATCACTCTGATTCGTCCAATTTTTTCGGCTTCTTGCGCTAATTGTGTATAAGCAGTAGCAGATAGGGTAAAAGCTGTGAGAGCGAAAGATGCCAAAGCAATTTTATTCTTCATGTTTTAAACCTCATTAGATTAAGTTATTTTGGTTAATTACTCTACAGCTAGATAGTTGAATCTAGTTAAGTAGTGACAAGTTATTTGTCTATACTGACTATTTCACGTTCGTAAAAAAAACATCCGTATTTATACTGATTTTTTCTCAGCCCAAGAGTATTGAATCTTCATGAAAATGGCATATTTATGAAATTATGGTGAAATTAAACAGATATTCTAAATTCAATATTAACGTAAAATTAATTACAAATAAACACAACCTGTATCACTATCATAAAGCTGTGAATAAGCGGTAAATCTTAGCATTAAAAAGAATCTAGCAAAATAGTATTTTATGTAAATATAACTATTATTTTTGTTTTTAATTTATCATGCTGGGTGAGTAATTACGTAAAAAGTCGCACCCAAACTATTACAGCGGTTTTCGCTATTATGAGGTACAAAGTTGAATCATCAAACTCTTGTGGTGCGGGCATCTTACCCACTAGATACGTACATCATAACACTGAGAAGTGCTGTATCCGTTAAAATACTGATAAAATCTGCCTAACAATAAAAAATGCTTGTGGCATTGCTAAAAAATATTAGCTTTGGCTTAACATATCAGCAGCCGAAAACAGCAACACCAACTTTAATGAAGCTATCCGACTATTCAACGAAATCGAAGCGCCCAAGCAAGTTGAGAAAGTGCAAAAAGCGAAAAGAGGAAATATTGATTCATAAAATGTAAGGGTTTAGCATTGCTAAACCCCTACCGCGTTGATATATAATCCTGAAAAATGCTATAATATAAACCAATCGCAAGCTATGTATGAAATATGAAAATAATTCTAGATAACTTAGAACCCAACTTAGTCGAAAATCTCAGATATCAAGCAGAACAACATGGACGGACTCTAGAGACTGAGTTGAAACTAATTTTAACACAAGCTGTTACCAAAAATCCTCAAGAAAATTTTCAGGAACAAACATTAATTCCCCTAAAAATATTAGCAGCACAGGTAAAAGAATCCTTAGATAATACAGGATATAATTCCCATGAGCAAATTATTGATTTAATTCAAGATGTCAAAAAAGAAATGGCTGAAGAACATTTATTAAAAGCACAGCATCACAATGAGTTATGATATCCCCAGGGGAAACGCATCTAAATTTTATTGACAAAATACCGATTTAATGCGTAAACCAATAAATCCTCATTTATCGTTTGATTGATTTTTTCAGAGTCATAGTGATGGAATAAAATATTGTCAATAATGGTCGTTAATGCGAATATTTTGGTCATTATTGAGATTAAATTGCCCTTATTGATAAGATGCGTTTCCCCTGATGATATCCCTCAACGTCTTTTTTTAGACACTAATATTTACATTATTGGTATTGCAAATCAGGATAGTTATGAAAGAAAAATATTAGAATCAGTTGGTTTTTTACAATCTTCATCTGTAGAAGTTATCGTTTCAGAAGAATTATTAAATCAAACTTTACGAGTATCTAAACGTTTATATAATAAAGATTGGGGTAGTCAAATTGTCGCTCGAATTTGGCAGCAGTTACAAGTTATTTATGTCAATTTCACTTCTGAGGAATGGCTAAAAATAGAAGAATTAGGATTAATTCCTCGTGAAGATATTGGAGTTTATTTAACTGCTAGTAAGGGTGAAACTCAGTGTTTTGTTTCTGCCAATTATAAACTAATTCGTTGTTTAGTTCAAGAAACAAAAGAATTTGAATGTTTAACTCCTCAAGAATTTGTGAATAAGTATTTGTCACGTTTGTAGGGGTTTAGCACTGCTAAACCCCTACTATGAATTACTTAAAAATCCAAACTCGGCCAGTCTGGTTGACGATAATAGCGGATCATATTATCAAATTTTCGTAATTCCACCTTATCAATGAGAAAATCTGGAGTATCTAACGGCAATGATTGATTAAACTCACAAAACATTGTATTCAGATTTACCCGATCTAACTCTGGGGGAATTTCGCTAAAATACCCCAATGTTACATGAGCCGTAAAATGATAATGCTGCTCAATACCCAAGCCCATTAACGTGCGATTTTGATAAATTATCCGTCGGAACTGAATAATTTCCTCATAAGAACGTTTATCCTTTGGTACTAAACACACACCTACAGCCCTGGGCATGACAATCAACCCCAACATTTGCCAAGATATAGGAGATCCCTTTGTCATCAATTGTTGATATTGTTGAAACATCTCAGCCAACTGAGAATTCAAATCTTCAGCAAATTGGGGATTTTTTGTACAAGCATGATGAAAAGCACTATCCCAAATTAAATCTGCCACCGTCAGATGAAAACTCACAGCAGGAACAGGTACAATCAAATCACCACCAATGGGTAGCTCTAATAATTGCCGTTGATAGGCTTCTATTTGACCGTAGAAAGCAGCGTTTTTCAGGTCTTCTGCTGCTGGTGGGGTAATCAGCGTATAGCCTGGAAAGGGTGTAGCAACTCTTACTCCAGCATGAACCCGAAATTTAGAAGATTCCTGAATATGCTGAATCTGGGTTTTGTAAGCTTCTGGTAGCGTCATGTGTGCTACCCGATTTAAATAGATTTGGTAGTTGTCGTCCAATCTTGATCACCTTGCGCTCTTTTGATAGATTGTAGGGAGATTTACTCAATTTGACCAAATTAATTTTTAATTTTAAATTGCTATGCCAATATATGTTTACTGGGGCGAAGACGATTTTGCCATGGAAAAAGCCGTAGTAACTTTACGCGATCGCATCCTTGATCCCCTCTGGACTAGTTTTAACTATACCTCATTTCCCGCAGATCAACCCGATTCAATAGTCCAAGCTTTAAATCAAGCAATGACACCACCATTCGGGGCTGGTGGGCGTTTCGTGTGGCTCATTAACACCACTCTGGGGCAAAATTGTCCAGAGCCTATCCTAGCCGAATTACAACGCACTCTCAAAGTCATCCCCCCAGATTCCACCTTACTATTAACCAGTCGCAACAAACCAGATGAACGCCTTAAAAGTACAAAACTCCTCAAGCAATTTGCTACAATTTCCGAATTTCCCCTAATTCCTCCTTGGAAAACCGAACTTTTAGTCCAATCAGTTCAACAAGCCGCTCAAACTGTCGGTATAAAAATAAGTCCCCTCGTCGCCGAACTATTAGCCGAATCAGTAGGTAACGATACCCGTCTTCTCTACAATGAACTGGAAAAATTACGTCTTTATACAGAAGGTAGTGGCAAACCTTTAGATGTGAATACAGTATCGGAATTAGTCAGAAATACCACTCAAAACACCTTACAACTAGCAACAGCCATCAGAACTGGAGACACCCCAAAAGCCTTAGGCATCTTAGGTGATCTCAGCAATGCAGCCGAACCGGGTTTACGGATAGTTGCCACACTCATAGGTCAATTTCGCACCTGGTTATTAGTAAAAATGATGATGGACAGTGGTGAACGCAACCCCCAAGCCATCGCTCAAGGTGCGGAAATCTCTAACCCCAAACGCATCTACTTCCTACAGCAAGAAGTCAAATCTCTCCCCCTACAGCAACTCATCTCTGCCTTACCACTGCTATTAGAATTAGAAGTCAGCCTCAAGCAAGGTGCATCCGAAACCTCAACCCTACAAACTAAAGTTATCGAACTTTGCCAAATATGTCGCCGCATTTAATACAGCGGTTTCCGCTCTTATGAGGTACAAAGTTGAATCATGAAACTCTTGTAGTGCGGGCATCTTGCCCGCTAGATATGTACCTCATAACACCGGGAAGTGCTGTAACCCCATCAATATTAATATATTGATCCAATCTTGACTGGAACTTCTAATTCAGAAAATAATTCAAACTTATGATCGATCACATTTCCTGTTTGTCCTTCTGTGTCACCTGTATTATATATGCTCAAAATTTACAGTCTTCATTCAACCAAACGGTTGCAGCGAATTCTCTCTCAACCCTTGATTTTGGCAACTATTGCCACTGCAAGTCTGATATTCGGAACTTTCAGCTTCAATTCCCAAGGAATCGCTCAAACCTTAAACATCAACAATACAGAAGTAACTAACTATGCAAAAGCTGTATTGGGGATGGAACCAGTCCGTCAGCAAGCCTTTGAGGAAATCAAAAAACTCATCGGTAGCAAAGATGTTCCCCAAGTGATCTGTAATGATCCTACAAGTATCAATGCACTACCTGGCAAAGCCAAAGATATTGCCGGAAATTACTGCAACCATTCTCAAAAAATAGTCGAGGATAGTGGTCTTACAGTTGAAAGATTCAATAAAATCACCTTAGAAATCCAAAACAACAATAATTTAAAAAAGCAACTGTATAATACATTACTACATTTGCAAAAGGCTTCACCCTCAAAAACCTCCAAATAAGTAATCTCAAATAATATGATCAGGATGGCGAAAAGCCATGATTATCACCAAAAATCAGGGGAACATAGAGTTTAACTTA
>NZ_VIKZ01000064.1:0-11409 GCF_009711985.1 Dolichospermum sp. UHCC 0260
CTATTGGCAATCCCTCTAGTCTGACTTTGACAGGTACTAGTGGTAATGACTTCCTCGTCGGTGGTACAAATAATGATGTTCTCACTGGTGCGGGTGGTAAAGATACCTTGACTGGTGGTTTAGGCAGCGATAAATTTGTCTACCAAAATCTTACTGATTCTCTCCTAGCTAATTTTGATGTCATCACTGATTTCAACGCTACTCCAGGTAATGATTTGTTCCGTGTTTCTACGGCATTAGCTGGATTTGTGGATGTGGGAGCAGTTAATACTCTAGATGCTGCTGGTATTGGGGCAAAATTAGCAGCCTTTGGTTCAAATTACGCTGCTCAATTCAGTTTCGGGCAAAAAACCTTTGTGGCTATTAATGACGCAACCGCAGGGTTTAATGCTGCTAATGATGCCATCATTGAAGTCACAGGATTAACAGGAACATTGAATGTTAATAATTTTGTGATTGTTTAGGGGATATTCAGCAAACCATCCTGTAATTGATGCGATATGTGGGGGTTTAGCACTGCTAAACCCTTACATATATCGAAGTTAAGGTAATTCATGTTGATTTAATATCACTAAAATTAATAATATTGACAGGTTAACTATCACGTTTTCGTCAAATTGTCAATAGTAAATTTTTACTATCTCTCAAGTTAGATCATTTCTGAGCAAATTCATGGCTAAAATTGTTCAAGGAATAGCTATTAATTTTGTAAAGTTTTGTATCGGACTGGGAGATTGATTTCTGGAACTACTGTCAATAAAGGGTTTGAGACTAACATCTTTTTAAAGATCAAAAATTGACAATGGTAACCCAATTATGAAATTCTCCGAAATTATAGCAAATCGCGGAAAGTATTGCAACCTCGTTGATAAATAGAAAAAATTCTCAATTAATTATTAAGAAAATCTAAAGGCAAATTACTATAAGTTATAAATATCAAAAGTATTCTTAGTTTAGGATAATTTAAACTTATGATAAAGCGATGAAAACTGATCTATCTGAGAAAGAACGCTGGGGATTAAACTATGAGCATATTATTAGATTATAGCGTTTGCAGTAGCGTCTCGTATCCCTTGCGAGAATTTCAGATCCCCGACTTTTCTAAGAAGTCGAGGATCTTATTCTTATGGATCTTATTGTTGAGCATAATACCGGGCATATCTCCCTTCTAAAGCTAATAATTCCTCATGATTTCCCGACTCCACAATTTGCCCTTTTTCTAACACCAAAATGCGATCGCACTTCCGCACCGTTGACAATCTATGGGCAATAATTAACACCGTGCGATTTGCCATCAATCTTTCCAAAGCCTCTTGTACCAAAGCTTCTGATTCCGAATCTAACGCTGATGTGGCTTCATCAAGGATCAAGATTTGCGGGTTAAGCAGAACAGCGCGAGCGATCGCAATTCGTTGTCTTTGTCCCCCTGATAAATTCACACCTCGCTCTCCTACCCAAGTATGATAACCTTCCGGTAGTTGCTGAATAAATTGATCAGCATTAGCAATTTTAGCCGCTGATTCCACTGCGTTAATATCAAAAATATTTTGTCCGAAAGCGATATTTTGGGCAATAGTTCCCGAAAACATAATTGTTTCTTGAGGAACAATCCCAATCTGTTTTCTTAAACTATTTAAAGTCACATCTCGAATATTGACACCATCTATGAAAATTTCCCCAAATTCAGGATCATAGAAGCGAGGTAACAGATTTACAAAAGTGGTTTTACCAGCACCAGAAGCACCAACCAGAGCAATAGCTTGACCTGGCATTACTAATAAACTAATGTTATTTAATACAGGTTCTCCTGATTTATAGGCAAAAGTAATATGGCAATATTCAACTTTACCATTAACAGATGGAAGTGTAATAGCATCTGGTTTTTCTAATACCGTTGGTTGAATTGCTAATAACTCAAAAACCCGATCAACTGATGCCTCACCTTGTTTAAATTCATTATAATTATTAGTAGTATGACCAATAGGATCAATTAACAAAGCTGCTGCTGTTAAATAACTAAAAAATTCACCGACAGTTAAATTACGTTGAGATATTTGCCAAGTTCCTACCATTAATAAAGATAACGCACTGAGAGCTTCTAAAAATCCGACAATGGGAATTTGAATAGCCTTTAATCTTTCGACTGAATATTTAGCTTTAAAACTGCGTTCTGCTTCATGACTAAATCTATCAATTTCGTATTTTTCCGCAGCAAAAGCTTGAATCAATCGAATCCCGCTAAAAACTTCCGTTAAAATAGCTGATAAATCAGAAATACGACTTTGACTTTTGAGAGAATATTTCCGTAAACGTTCCCCAAACCAACCAATTAAAATTCCCATAATTGGAGCAACAATTACCGTCGCTAAGGTAAGTTGCCAATTTAAATAAATCATGTAAATGGGAATAGCAATTAATTGCAAAACACAGGGAGTAAAATCATGAAAAAGTTTATTAATAACTTCTCCCACCCTGTCAACATCTTCCGTGAGACGGTAAGATAAATCTCCAGCTTTAGCAGTTTCAAAATAGCTGAGATTGAGTTTTTGTAAATGAGTATAAACCTGTTGACGGAGATAAAAAGCGATTCTTAACGCTGCCTTAGCCATGTATAAATCTTGTACAGACTGAAAAAAGCCGCGCACAAGAAAAATAGCAGCACTGATTCCGGCTAATTGAGCGATCGCTAATACATTACCATTCCCGAAGGGAACAGCCAACTTACCCGCGACATTAATCAGGGTTAAAGTTGCCAGTACATATCCCAAAATCCCGACAAAACCCTTAGCAATAGGTTGCCATTGGGTGCGGATATAGGGTAAAAGTTGCCAATAATTAGAACGTGTTTTCAAGTTGTCACATCCACAAAAAATATTTTCCTTTGTTTGACGCTACCAGCTTTTGGTCATATTTGGGAATAGGGATGGGTAAACTGTCATCAAAACAAAGCATTTGATCATTTATTAGCTCTATTTTCTTTAATTACATGAATAACAGATGGTAATAAAGAAACAACAACAATTAAGCCAATTATTGGTAAAAGATACTTATCTAACTGTTCCGCTGGCAAAGTTTTTCCCAGGAAAAATCCTAACAAAGTAATCCCAAATGTCCAAACAAAACCACCAATTAAGTTATAAGACATAAAAGACCGATAGTGCATAGCCCCAATACCTGCTACAATCGGCGCAAAAGTCCTCACAATTGGCATAAATCTAGCTAAGACAATTGTTTTTTTCCCATGCTTTTCATAAAAATCTTGAGTTTTCACAATATGTTTTTTACGAAATAACCAAGAATCATCCTTCTCAAATAATTTTCTGCCAAATTTATGCCCTGTAAAATACCCGACATTATCACCTAATACAGCACAAAAAAACGCACCAAAAATCAGTACCCAAATATTTAGCAAGTTTTGAGAAGCAACAAATCCAGCCGTAAATAGTAAACTATCACCAGGGAGAAAAAACCCAATCAATAAACCAGATTCAGCAAAGATAATTCCCCATACTCCAAAATAACCCAGCGATTTAATTAATTCCGGTAAATTAAAGTGCATAAAATCCGATTTGCTTAAGAAGTTGCATTCAACATTTTAACGTTCATAAATTATAAAAATACCAAATAATATTAAGTTTAGATAAAATTATTTTATATTCAAGAGATATTGGGGTAAAGGCGAAAAATGGCAAGATATTTAAAAGTGTTGAGATTATTTTGGAGTGCTGCCATTGCGGCAGAAATGGAATATCGTATTAATTTTATCATTTCTGCTTTCAGTAGCTTAGGTAATTTAATCGGTAGTATCTTTGGCTTATTCCTATTTTACCGCACAGGCTACACTTTTACGGGCTGGTCATGGGACGCAGCTTTAGTAGTCTTAGGAATTTTCACCCTATTACAAGGCTTTTCGGCTACCTTCCTCGCTCCCAACTTAAATCGGATTGTGCGTCATGTCCAAGAAGGGACCTTAGACTTTGTATTATTAAAACCTATTCGTAGTCAGTTTTGGTTATCTATTCATACCCTTTCCCTCTGGGGAATACCAGATTTAATCTTAGGTTTGCTCATCATTGGCTACGCTGGTAGAAAACTTAACTTAGGAATTGACAAATACTTACTGACTATTTTTCCCTTGGCTTGCGGTTTAGTCATTCTTTACAGCCTGTGGTTTATCCTCAGCGCAACAAGTATTTGGTTTGTTAAAATATACAACGTCACAGAAGTATTAAGAGGGTTTCTAGATGCTGGAAGATATCCAATTACAGCCTATCCGGCGGCTTATCGCTTCTTCTTTACCTTTATAGTTCCAGTAACTTTTTTAACAACAGTTCCAGCCCAGTCTCTGTTAGGTCAAATTCAGTTTACCTGGTGGCTAGGTGCGGGATTTTTAGCAATTGTCTTATTCTTTATTTCTACTCAGTTTTGGCGGTTTGCCCTCCGTTTTTATACCAGTGCTTCCAGTTGATTATACAGCAGGAGTGAGCAGGCAAAAATTAAGATCCCCGACTTCTGCTGTCATCATCTCCAGAAATTGTGATTTGTCCTGAGAAGTCGGGGATTTGGGAAACCTAACGATTACAACATATCTGGATCTTCACCCAATTCTCGTAATCTGGCAGCCAACCTATCTGCTTTTGCCTTAGCCTCCTCCTCTCGTGATTTAGCTGCCTCTGCTTGAGATTTAGCTGCCTCTGCTTGCGATTTAGCTGCCTCTGCTTGCGATTTAGCTGCTTCCTCTGGTAATAAAACTAGATTACCAGCAACATCATAAAACCGCGCCCAAATTGTAGTTTCCCTTTCTACCGTTCCTTCCCAAGTTCCCAACCATAAACCTAAACGTCTACTCCATAGCCAACCATGTTCATTGGGAATTAACGGCTGATACTTTTGATTATCATCTAAATGCCATCCTTGTAAAGAACGAGGATTAAATGGATCATAGACAAAATAATCCGAGGTACGAAAAGTCTGTTCATAAAGGTCTTTTTTAATACCTTTATCTATTGCTGCCGTAGAAGGTGACATTAATTCCACAATTACATCAGGATAGCGACCATTCTCGTCCCAAACCACCCAACCTTGTCGAGTGTTAGTACCATCAATATTGAGAACAGCAAAGAAATCGGGACCGCGAAAATCACGATTACGAACCTGGGTGCTGCTGTAATAAATAAACATATTGCCCCCAGTAAAATAATCATTGCGATCGCACCAAAGCTGCTGCAATGATCGGATAAGGACATTCATTCCAGTCCGATGTCTATATGATTCCAAGGGTTCACCATCATCAAATATTAAGTCTGTTGGTGGGTCATGGGTTTCACCATCGTCAAACACATAATAAGTGGATGAGTCATGGACTTCCCTGTCCACAATGGCTAGATTCTTTTCGGTAGTCATGAGTGATTATCGCCTTTTTCATCAAGCCTAAACTTCTATAATAATCTGCCCAGAGCTTTCTAAAAGCCTTTGACTATAGCGGTAATTGCTTAAAAGTTATCAAAATTTCCGATTTTATCCAGTAAAATTACAGACAAGCGTATATTATATAGTTGGTCAACTCCTTAAAAGACTTCACAGGTGCAAAATGAGTTCAGAATCTAATGTTAAATTCACAATTACTCTTGCCAATCCAGATTTAGATGCAGAGGAGCAGGAACGGGAAACACGGAATCTGCTGCGAGACATTAAAGACTTAAATGTGGAAAGTGCTGGACTTGTAGAAGTGGCAGAAATACCAGAAGGAGCTAAATCTGTTGGTGGTTTTTTGGTCGGGGCTTTGCAAGCTGAGGTCACTATTAGTAATTGTTATAAATTGTTGGCATGGTTGGGCGGCTTGGGTAACAAAAGTATTGAATTGGAAGTTGAAGTCAACGGAAAAAAGGTGAAAGTTAAAGCCAATGGTCAGAAAGAACTAACAGCAGCACTGGAATTAGCACAAAAATTTATTGCAGGTAACTAAGAAATTACACAATATAAGGAAAGAATAACGAGATGGCGAAAATAGCCCTACTAATAGGAGTTAGCGAGTATGAGCCTGGTCTTACCCCGTTACCAGCAGCGACAAAAGATGTTGAAGCCATGCAGCAAGTTTTGGAAAACCCAGACATTGGCGGTTTTGATGAGGTCAAAGTGCTGGTAAATCCTCCACGACAAGAAATGGAAGAAGCCATCGAAATGTTGTTTGATGATCGTCAAAAAGATGACCTCTTGCTACTATTTTTCTCTGGTCATGGCATTAAAGATGAAGAGGGTAATCTTTACTTTGCTACTCACAACACTCGTAAAAATTTACTACAGTCTACAACAGTATCGGCTAAAGTTGTCCATCAAGTCATGAAAAATAGCCGCTCTAAACGCGAGGTGGTGATTCTTGATTGTTGCTTTAGTGGTGCGTTTGGTAAAGAGTTATCAGCGAAAGGTGATGGTTTTGTAGATATCAAAAATCAATTGGGTGGAGAAGGGAGGGCTGTTCTCACTTCTTCAAGTTCCACTCAATATTCCTTTGAACTGCAAGGGGCAGATACCTCAACTTACACCCGCTACATAGTTGAGGGGCTGAAAACTGGTGCAGCAGACCGGGACGAAGATGGTTCGATTTCCGTTGATGAATTGCATGAATACGCCAAAAGTAAGGTTCAAGAAGCCACTCCAGGAATGAAACCGGAGATATATGCTGTCAAAGAAGGTTATAAAATTCAGCTTGCTAAAGCACCTATAGATGATCCCAAGCTCAAATATCGTCGAGAAGTTGAATATTGCGTAAGGGACGGTGAGATTGATAATCTTGGTCGTATTACTTTAGATAACCAAAAAAAAAGATTGGGACTAACACCTGACGAAGCGGCGACTATAGAGGCTGATGTTTTAAAACCTTATCAAGACTACAAAGAAAATTTACAGGAATATCAGAAAGCATTTCTCCAAACAATTAAAGGTAAATTCCGTGTTAGTGATAAAACTCGTGCTAAATTGAAACGTCTTCAGCAAGTGTTAGGACTTAGAGATGAAGATACAGCCAAAATAGAAGCTTCTCACAAAAGAAAACTTAATCTAGGTAATCAATTTATAGAAATATTGAGTCTAGGAATTATTAGTTTTGCGGTAGCATGGTATATTAAGCCGGATAAAGAATGTCTTCCATGTAAGTTACCTCCAATAAAAATTACCAACCAATTTGCACAAGTTCACAATGTACCTAAAGGAAAATTTAACTACGGTGGCAGCACTTCCTGGAGTTTTATATACCCAACGTTAGAATCAGAAATTAAAAAGACTCATCCTCAATTTGATATCAACATAAAAAAGGAGTTCGTAAAAGGTTCTGGAATAGGTATTGAGAAGTTAATAGATGGTGAACTGGATTTTGCTCTATCATCTCGTGATGTTTCCTCTGAAGAGAAAGACGAAGCTGGAAAAAAGGATTTTAGTCTTAAAGCAATTCCGGTTGTTAAAAGTGGTGTAGCAGTAGCCGTTAACCCCAAATTAGAGATCAATTCTCTGACCAAAGACCAAGTAAGTGAAATCTTTAGTGGAAAGATTGACAATTGGAGACAGGCTGGTGATCCAGCAGATATCCCAATTAAGCTTTATATACGTAGTAGGAATTCAGCAAGCACTGATGAGTTCAGAAAAACTTTAAACATCGTAAGTTTTGGTAAAAATATTAACTATGTTAGTACGACTAATGAAGGACTCCAAGAAATCACTAAAGAACCTGGGGGAATCTTTGTAGGACCCATCTCAAATATAGTGCCACAGTGTGGAGTTAAGACTTTACCTATTATTAATAAGGGTAAAACTTTCTATCCATACCAACAACAAAACTTCGTGTCACCTGCTGAATGTGGACCTGGCAAGCGTAATCGAGTCAACATAGAAGCGATTGACAGTGATGAATATCCATTCCCTGTTCGTTTTTATGTAGTGGTTAAGGAAAATGGTCAAGAACAACAGCAAGCTGGTGAAGCGTATGCAAATCTACTTCAGACAGAACAAGGTAAAAACATGATAAGACAGCTTCAAGAAACTGGAGGTCTCTAACTAGTTGCTAATGCTTCACTTTGCGGAATCTTCTTGCAAAGTATCTATTAAGCAATTACAATTTTTCAGTTGATGGTGCAACAGGAAAAATTCAGTTTTCACAATCAGGCGATCGCATAAACAATAGCATCTTCTTAATCAAAGTTCAACAAAAACCTGGAACTGATAAATACGAATTCGTGCCAATTCCTTAATTTTACAACTTTACTAAATAGCGATTATACTAAACACGGGTGAGATTTAAACTTTTGCCAAATGACAAAGAACCCAGATGTGTAGGGGTTTAGCAGTGCTAAACCCCTACGTTTAGAATCAAACAATCAAGCCGTTTTGAGTATACAAATTATCCTTAACCCAACTCCTAAAACTCCGCATAGCCTGACTTCTCCCAATAGTTAAACACTGCCGTACATACTCATTAACTAATTCAATAATAGGAATATTAGGAAAATTAGGACTAGATTGCGATTTTATATATTTCCCTTCCTTCAACAAGAAAATCTCCAAACCTTGTTGTTGATATCGCCAAAGTTCAGGAACTCCCAAAATCTCATAATTGTCAAATCGAGTCCGAGAAGTAATATCAATTTCAATAGCCAAATCTGGTGGTGGATCTATATTTAAATCAATGCGATTTTTGCCAATTACAGCAGCTTGATTTTGAATATAAAAACTAGTATCCGGTTCTACAGCTTGCCGCATTCGCTCATTTTTCAGTGTTGTCGAACCAAAAGGCTCAAAATCAATTTCCAATTTATCTAATAAAATTCTGACTAATTCACCAAATATCTCTTTATCTTTTTCGTGTTCAGGTAAAGGAACCATAATTTCTAACCAACCATCACTATAAGAAATACGCGCTGTACGCCTTTCTCCCATTTCCTCTAAAATATTTTCTAACTGCGGCCAACTAATATCCTTGAGTAACATTTGTTGACCAGGGTTGACAATAATTTGTTGTAGTTCTAAAAGCATATCGCCTCAAAGATTATCCAATTTTTTAAGAATTATCTTTCTTTATAATACAGCGGTTTCCGCTCTTATGAGGTACAAAGTTGAATCATGAAACTCTTGTAGTGCGGGCATCTTGCCCGCTAGATATGTACCTCATAACACCGGGAAGTGCTGTATGACCGTTCACCGCATAATTGATATTTCCGCTAAAATCAACATCTAAGAACCGTTAAACAGGAGAAACCAGGCGTGCCTACACTCGGTGTAAATATTGACCATATCGCTACCATTCGCCAAGCACGGCGCACAGTAGAACCAGATCCCATAGCAGCGGCAATTCTCGCAGAACTAGCGGGTGCAGATGGCATTACAGCCCATTTGCGCGAAGATAGAAGACATATTCAAGATAGAGACGTGCGACTATTGCGGGAAACGGTGAGAACCCACTTAAACCTAGAAATGGCAGCAACAGCAGAAATGTTAGCCATAGCCCTAGATATCAAACCCGATTATGTTACCTTAGTACCGGAAAAGCGGGAAGAAGTAACAACAGAAGGTGGTTTAAATATTGTCGGACAAATTGCTAGAATAGGAGAGATAGTTGATAAGTTGCAAAATGCTGGCATTCCCGTAAGTTTGTTTATTGATGCCGAACCACCACAAATTGAGGCATCTGTCAAGGTAAAAGCCAAATTTATTGAACTGCATACAGGACAATATGCGGAAGCCAAAGACGAAACAACTCGCCAAAAAGAACTAGCTTTATTAGCCCAAGGCTGTGAACAAGCCATTAAAGCCGGGTTACGGGTGAATGCTGGTCATGGACTCACATACTGGAACGTTTACCCCATTGCCGCCCTTCCAGGCATGGAAGAACTCAACATCGGTCATACTATCATTAGTCGAGCAGCTTTAGTAGGTATTGAAAGAGCAGTTCGAGAAATGAAAGAAGCAATGTCACTTCGTTCCAATTAAAAATTAATAAATTAAAAATTAAAAAGGGTTTCTTCTTTTTTAATTTTTAATTCTCAATTTTGAATTTCTTCCAGAGGGGTTGTAGCTGCGTAATTCCAGAAAATTAGAGTCACATTTGGAAACTTCAAACTTCTATGACTTCTCAACAGTCTAACAACTTGCCCCTATGGGTACAAGATAGAAACAAGGTAATTGCAGCCAGCACTGATGCTCAATGGCGCAATCAAAAACCCCCTGACTATAGCCGTTCTCAGCAAAACCTAGCAAAAGAGAGTATCCACCATCATCTCGAAGGTACACTGGAAGCTATCGTCGAAAACCTGGTGAGAACCTTTGAAATGGAAGTGTCATGGAAAACTAACCCCGAACAGTGGTTATCTATCGTCAATGACAAATTCCGGGTAACAAGCAATGGTGGTCAAGAATACACCGCTGCCGAATTAGGTAAATCAGGTACTTATAATTTATTTATGGCTGATTCTGAACATTACAAAGCTTCAGAGGAAAGTTTTGAATCATCCCATGATATCTTTCATAGTACCTTTCCTCAAGGATTTCCCTGGGAAGTATTGGCAGTTTATTCTGGTCCTCCCAATGTTACATTTAAATGGCGACACTGGGGACATTTTCAGGGTAAGTATAAAGATTATGCACCCACAGGGAAAACAGTTGAAATTATCGGTATGAGTATTGCTCAAGTTACCGACGATTTAAAAATTGTTTCCTTAGAACACTATTTTGATAATGCCCTATTTTTAGAAAGCCTGACAGCAGGTGGCAAACTAGAAAATAGTGAAAATAAGGGCAGTGGTTGTCCTTTTGGTTCTTGGTTTCAGGGATTGAAGAAAAGTTAATCGCTCAGGGTACAGATTCAACACTGCGCCCTAAAATTATAGCAGATCCCCGACTTCTGTTTTCATAATGTCAATAAATGATGAATTAATACTAGAAGTCGGGCATATTACCACAGTAACCTAAAATTATAGATTAGTCAGCAAGCAAAGAAAATGCAAACATACTATTACGTTTTGGCCAGTCAACACTTTCTTATGGAACAAGAACCGATAGACGAAGTTCTCAAAGAACGGACTCGTAACTATCATGAACAAGAAAAAGAAATTGATTTTTGGTTAGTTAAGCAACCCGCTTTTTTAGAAACACCAAAAATGGCAGGTATTAAAAAGAAATGTCCCCAACCTGCGGCAGCCATTATTTCCACCAATTCACAATTTATAACTTGGCTAAAACTGCGGTTAGAGTATGTGATTACTGGAGAATTCTCCGCCCCTAGCGACACTATACCAAATCCATTAGCATCCCTTACCACAGCTTCTTAATAGGGAACAGAGAACGGGGAACGGGGAATATATAAGAATTTCACCTCTTCCCCAATTACCAATGACCAATGACCAATGACCAATGACCAATGACCAA
>NZ_VIKZ01000064.1:11595-15325 GCF_009711985.1 Dolichospermum sp. UHCC 0260
AAATATTAACAATCTTACCAAGTGCCTTATTACTAGCAGTTACTCCCTTAATTAGCAATATCAATCCTGTTATTGCTCAACAAAATCTTACTAATTGTCAACCACCAAATGCAGGAGAATATTTATTATTAGTAGTAAGTCCCACAACTGAAAATCAAAAGCAGTTGCGTAGTGCATTACCGACTGAATTAAAAACAGTTACTTGCAAATATAATAATCAAACAGTAACGCGAATTGGTGGGTTTAAAAATATTGATGATGCCAATCGCTGGGCAAGGTATATTCAAAATATAGTTGGTTTATCTGCCATTATCACCACTCTTCCCATACCACAAACAACTCCAAAAGTACCAAATTCAAAAATCACCTATAACCCCAAAATATTAGGGGAAGGTTATGCAATTCTGGTAGATTATTTCAACCGTCCAGAAATGGTTAGTAGTCTCCAAAAAGCTGTAGGAGGTGATGTGGGTTTTGTCTCCTATGGACAACGCCCTTACTTGTTAGCAGTTTATACTACCAATCAAAAGGAAGCATACAATACATTAAAAAAACTTAGCGAAAGTGGATTTGTAGCTATCTTAGCTGATGGTCGGAAAGTAGTTTTACTCCGCTCAATTGTCCGTTGATATTAATTAGAGGAGAGTCTAAAATTATGCTACGACGATTATGGCGGTATGATTTACGTTTTGCGTTCTAGTAATGATATTTGAGGAAAAATATTGATTTTCTTCATTTATCATTTTTTTAGTTTAAGGTAAGATATTAGCGGAAAATATGTCCGCTTTATTGTATAAAATAAACAGTTAATTTCCTCCAGGACGTACACTAGCAGCCCTACCTCCGCAACGACTACCATCAGCCGCTATATCATCTGGATTTTGACAGTTACCACTACTACTAGTATTACTAGATGTACGTACACTACAGGAACTAACTATGAAAAGAGTGAGTATAATTCCCAATAGCCTGCTAGTAGAAAAAATCGTTGACATAACTTTAACATCTGAAATTGTACTGATTAAATTTTTACATAAGATTCTAATTTACACAAGATTTGCCTGAAAATCTGATTATTACGTACGAGCAATATCCTTGTTTACTGACAACCGACTAATATACAGCCCGCGCTAACCAAGAAATAGCTACACCTAAAACTGAACCAGCAATGACTTGAACTGGTGTATGTCCTAATAATTCCTTGAGACGGTCTTGAAAAAAGTCCGGTTTTTCATGGAATAATTCATCAATCATTTGATTGAGGATTTTTGCTTGCTTGCCGGCAGCTTGACGCACTCCAGCGGCATCATACATAACGATGATAGCAAAAACTGTAGCTAGAGCAAATTCTGGGGATGCCCAACCTAAAGTTTGGCCAACACCGTCTGCTAGGGCTGTTACTAGGGCTGAATGGGCGCTGGGCATACCTCCAGTAGTTACTAAAACACGCACGTTTAATTTACGATGTTTGACTAACTCAACGATAAGCTTTAATCCTTGAGCTACAAAACAAGCTACAAGCGCAACCAGCAGCACCCGGTTGTTAACAATTTCGCCTATGTCCTGCATGGTATTTTGGTGAAGTTAGTAAGTGTAAGCAGTGATTGTATGGAGGAAAAACGGCAGTAGAAGCCAAAATTTAGTTAAAATCCACAATTGGGCTTAGTTATTGCGGTTGATGATAAAGTGAGCGAGCGCTTGCAAAGGAATGGCTTTTTCACCATAGGATGCTAATTCAGCACAAGCTTCAGCAACCAGGTGTTGAGCTTTAGCGCGAGATTCTTCAATTCCCCACAGACTAGGATAGGTGACTTTCTGGGCTGTGAGATCCTTACCAGCGGTTTTACCTAACTGCTCTTGGGTAGCAGTGATATCCAGAATATCATCAATGATTTGGAAAGCCAGACCGATATTTTGAGAATAACGAGTTAATTTTTGCACATCTTCGGCAGATGCACCAGCAATAATTCCCCCACAAACTACACAAGCTTCTAACAAAGCTGCGGTTTTATGATTATGAATAAAATTCAGGGTTTCTAAGGAAATATCTGACTTACCTTCCGATTCCAAATCTACCACTTGACCACCGACTAAGCCAGCCGCACCCAAGGCTTTACCCAGGCGAATGATGACTTGTAAAACTCTATCCCTAGGTACATTTGTAGGAGTTTGGGCGGCTACGTGTTCAAAGGCTAAAGCCAATAAACCATCTCCTGCCAAAATAGCCACATCTTCACCATAAACTTTATGATTTGTGAGTTTACCGCGACGATAATCATCATTATCCATGGCGGGTAAATCATCATGAATCAATGACATGGTGTGGATCATTTCTACAGCACAGGCTGTAGCCATAGCCATTTCTATTGTGCCACCAATCATGTCAGCAGTCGCAAGACAGAGAATAGGACGAACTCGTTTACCTCCAGCTAAGAGTGAGTAGCGCATAGCTTCATAAATCTTTTCTGGATAAACGACGGTAATGGAATTATCCAAAGCTTGTTCGCAAAGCTGTTGTCGTTGTTTGAGATAGATAGCGAGGTTAAAACTAGCCGACTCTGATTTTTTTGGGGTTTCCAATCTTTTATCCGTTGCTACCATGCTTTGTATTCCTCTTGACTGTTCAAAATATTGGGCTGTTTGTGATCTGTTTACCAATTTTACGGGGCTTTGGGGCGGAAACACTCACGGTTTTGGTGAGTAATCATGAATATTCACAAAAATTATTTCTCAGTTGCCTGTGGTTTGTAAATAGCTAGAAACAGTATTTTGCAATAACATAGCCACTGTCATTGGACCGATACCACCAGGAACAGGAGTAATATATTCTGCCACATTAGCGATCGCTTCAAACTGAACATCACCAACTAACCGACTTTTACCATTGCTATCTGTAACCCGATTTATTCCCACATCTACCACAACTGCGCCCGGTTTTACCATCTGGGCATTAATCATTCCCGGAATCCCGGTGGCAGCAATGAGAATATCAGCATCTTTAGTAATATCTTGTAAATCCTGGGTTTTGGAATGGGCAATTGTGACTGTGGCATTAGCTGCTAATAACATCAAAGCCATCGGTTTCCCTACTAAAATACTCCGTCCTACGACTACGGCTTTTTTGCCCTGTAAAGGAATTCTATATTCTGCTAACAATCGCATCACACCGGCAGGAGTACAACTCCGTAAACCGGTTTCACCTCGTACCAGTCTTCCTAAGTTCACAGGGTGGAGTCCGTCAGCGTCTTTATCCGGGGCAATTTGATGTAGTAGACTGACAGCATCTAAATGATTGGGAAGGGGTAGCTGGACTAAAATCCCATCTACTTGATCATCTGCGTTGAGTTGGGCAATTACTTCCTCTAGTTCGGTTTGGCTGGTTTGGGTGGGAAAGTGTTTACCAAAAGAGGTAATTCCGACTTTGGCACAGGATTTTTCTTTGTTGCGAACATAAGCGGCTGATGCGGGGTTGTCTCCCACCATTAATACCGCTAATCCAGGCGATCGCCCAATTTTACCTTGTAATTTGCTAATTGTCTCACTAATTTCTTGCTGAATTTTATCGGCTAATGCTTTACCATCAAGGATTTTGGCGGTTTGTTTCATAAGGGAATAGGTGACAGGTGACGGGTGACAGGTGACAGAATAAGAGCTAAAAGCGAAGATAAATATTTTCTATTAAACCTCGTCCATTTTGAAACCCGGAGTAGTGCGGGCATCTTGCCCGCTA
>NZ_VIKZ01000064.1:15559-35369 GCF_009711985.1 Dolichospermum sp. UHCC 0260
GCAGTTTTCGATCAAACCCACTACAAAAATAAATCGTATAACGAAGTTTAGTAATGGGTTAAACCCTTTCCATCTGTAGCACGTTTGATGACAATTTGCTGTAAAACTATGGTTTTCAACCTAAACGGGGTTTAGCTCCTTTATTTGCTCCACCTATCAGCATCTCCATTTTCTCATTTTCCCAGTCCCCTAAAATTTAATTTTTAAAGTAAAATACTTACTTGCTTGATTCACCAATTGTCAAAATAGTAAATTGCGTGAATATAAGCTAAATCGCATACCCCAACCAGCTATCCATCGTGCAAGATACCGACTCTATGAATGACATTGCTGCTGCACTCCAACAGCCAGCAGATTTAGACTTTGCATTACCTGATCCAGAAGATGAACAAATTCCTGAGTCCGACTTTTTACAACAACTTGATGTAGCATGGCAGGTATGCGATCGCTTTGATTTACAAACAGAAATTTGGCGTGGTCGCATTTTACGCTCTATTCGTGACCGTGAGAAAAAGGGCGGAGATGGACGCGGTGCGGGTTTTCTCAAATGGCTTAAAGAACGAGAAATCAGCAAAACCCAGGCATACAGTTGGATTCAATTAGCCAATAGTGCTGATACCTTGATATCAGATGGCAAACTGAACCCAGACACGGTTAATAACTTTAGTAAACGGGCATTTGTAGAAACCGCCAAAGCGTCTCCAGAAGTACAACAGATGGTCAGTGAAGCTGCGGAGAAAGGCGATCGCATTACCCGCAGAGAAGTCCGTCAACTCAGTGACGAATGGACAGCCATGTCCTCCGATTTATTACCAGAAGAAGTTAGGGAAAAAGCCGCAGATAACAGTCTGCCACCGCGCTACATTGCCCCTCTGGTCAAGGAAATGGAAAAACTGCCCGAATTGCACCAAAAGGCATTACAAAGGGATATAGCCGCCAATCCTGATGTTGATACTGTCAAACAAGCTACCTCAGAAGCCCGACAATTAGCCAAATATCTCAAATCTGCTGCCCAAGTGCAAGCGTTAATAGCGGAAGACGTAGATATTGAAACTGCCTTAGAAGAAGCCCAACGAGTCGGTTGTTTAAGTATTGCTGCTGACTTGGTCAATCAAGCATCGCAAATTGAACAAACCATTGGCAAATTGTACATGACCTGGAAAAAAATTAGTAGTTTAGCGGACAGGTTATATGTGGATACTGGTGCAAGTACGCCTAATTTGCGATCGCTCCTCACCTGCATAGAACCTCTAGGAGGGGAAATCATGGAACTGCAATTAAGCGGTACAACAGAACACACTATCCGCTTACAGATTCAGGAAACGAGTTAAGTAATAGGTAATGGGTAATGGGTAATTGGTGATTGGTGATTGGTAATGGGTAATTGGTAATGGGTAATTGGTAATTGGTAATTGGTAATTGGTGATTGGTAATTGGTAATTGGTAATTAGTCAAACTCTTTCCCAGTCCCCAACTTCCCCAACTTCCCCAACTTCCCCAACTTCTCCAACTTCCCCAATCTTACGGTGCTAATTCTTCCATTTTCTTCGCCAGTTCTACATCCAAATTGCTGATAGCATTACCGATGTCGTGGGTAATAAGATTTACCTGGACTGTACTGTAAACATTAAACCATTCCGGGTGATGTCCAAGTTTTTCCGCGTGAACACCCACACTAACCATCCAACCTAACGCAGTTGCAAAGGAGCTAAATTTATATTCTTTGTATAATTTGCCTTCTTTAATTTGCCATCCTGGTAAACTATTGAGGGCTAATTTTAGTTCTGCTTCGCTGAGTTTTTGTGCTGCCATTTTCCTAACCTACATAGAGATTTATAAATACTGATTCTACCTAATTATCATCTTTTTCTATTTTTCCGCTTCCATCTTTTGACGAGTATATTTAGATAACGGAAATTTAAATAACGGCGATACTTTTGCACTACTTCTTTCCCCACCAACAGCGCACCCAACCAAAATAGAACTTCAGCCAAGACCAATAATACTGGGACTAATATAGCTTTTTGGGCGAGAGAAATTGGCAAAAATGGGACAATTACAGCAATTATCAGCCACGGTAAAAATGAGATAATAATTAACCCTAAACCCAACTTTTGCATATTTGATGATGGTGACGGAATCTGAGTTTAGTGTTTTTATCTGTTTGGCTGAAGTGGTTTAACTGACATTGTAGGTTTTTTTTGTTTCATTCAAAGGAAAGAAATCCTGATTCTGACAACTGAAACATTCAACAATCAAGCTACACCATAACCAGTATAAGGGCGTTTGTAGGGTGGTTGTAAACCAAAAACAATATCTTCTTTTCGTATTCCCATATTTACAAGTTCTTGAGCTAAATCTGATTCTGTCATGTTTTGTTGAATCCAGATTTTGTTATCTTTAATGTCGAAATGAATAACGCTATGATAAACTCTTCTTAAATCATCCCAACCAACACGCATAAGTTGATAATGATCATGAATAGTATCAAAAATCAGTTCATTATCTATTTCGTCATATTTGGGCTTAAATTTACCATGTTCTTTGATGATGGTTTGAATACACTGACGATAATGTTCTATGTTGGCCATTGTATGATTACCTCCTGATCTGGATTATATACTATGATTTTAACTTGATATTTTTTTACAGTAATTTTAGCAAATCGAGTTTGAAAAAAAGAAATATAAGCATCTTTGGGAACAGCTAAATATAATTCTCTCTCTGACTCAATTTCTTCTAACATAGTTTGATAATTAAGAAATTGTCCTAATGCTGTATGGAATTCACTGACTGCTGAGTTACTAGCAAAACTTTTGATTTCTACAGCAATTTTTTTTTCTCCTTTTTCTGCTGCTATTAATCTTTCTGCACCTAAATCAATTCTAAAGGTTATCTCCTCTAATTCTACCTCTAAAGGATCATCTGTAATTATCCATCCTTCTTTTTCTAATGCGGTTCTAACTGCTTGATGAAATAAATCTCTTGCTGACATAGATATTTTATTGTTTCGTGTATTTTATTTGTCTGAATCAGAATTTTGTAGCAATACCTTAAATAAACTGGCATTGACTAATTAAAAATAACACTATCACGGCTATCGTAGCAATTGTCACTGCTGCTATCACTAACGAACAACTATTGGTAAACTGCTCTTATAACTGCAATAAAGCCAACTATACTTTGCTTAATTCCCATCTGGTTGTAAATACTAAAGGTTTAAATCAATCATTCCACTCACCAATTAAGATCAAGCAGAAGTGAAAATTGGAAAAGCCGTAACTGCGATCGCTACTAAGGTAGAATTAGCAAAAGCTAATAAAAACTTCCCTTGTCCCTACCCCCCGGTAATTGGCTAAAGTCCAATTATTTGGGGAAGTGCCTGTTCGCACCCCCAAAAGAGGTCAGGAAAACCACAATTAGCGGCAGTAACCCTATAAATGCACTTGTTAGCGCTACTAACAGGCTCAACAAATTGGCATTTTTTTAGATTCCAGTTTAGCTTGGACATTGGCTATGACTCCATACATTTGTTTTTCTGTTGGTACAACCATCAGTAAAAACTAATTTAATAACTATAGTTTCTTGTTAAGTTAAATTAAATCACAGTGATAATTACCCCAAATTGATCGGGTAATTTAAGTTTTTGTATTAAATAATTCATGGACAACGGAGTAACACCGAATATGCAGCAGCTTGTAGACCAAATTGAAAAAATTGATTTCCAAAGCGAAATATATAAAGATGCTTATAGCCGCATCAATGCCATTGTCATTGAAGGGGAACAAGAAGCCCACGAAAATTACATGACATTAGCGAAACTGCTGCCAGCACAGGAAGAGGAATTAATTCGTCTCTCGAAAATGGAAAGTCGCCACAAAAAAGGTTTTGAAGCCTGTGGACGGAATTTAAAAGTGACTCCAGATTTAGTATTCGCTAAAAAGTTTTTCTTGGGACTACACGACAATTTTCAAACCGCAGCCAAAGAAGGTAAAGTCGTTACTTGCCTTTTGATTCAATCATTAATTATCGAATGTTTTGCGATCGCTGCCTATAATATCTACATTCCCGTAGCTGATGATTTCGCTCGTAAAATCACAGAAGGAGTTGTAAAAGAAGAATACAGCCATCTTAACTTTGGTGAAGTGTGGTTGCAAGAAAACTTTACAGAATCTCAAGCCGAATTAGAAGCAGCAAACCGCCAAAATCTGCCCATTGTCTGGAAAATGCTGAACGAAGTAGCAGACGATGCCAAAGTCTTAGCAATGGAAAAAGATGCTTTAGTAGAAGACTTTATGATTCAATACGGTGAAGCATTAAGTAACATTGGCTTTACCACCCGTGACATCATGCGTCTTTCAGCCTACGGACTGGCAACCGTTTAATAACTGCCCACAGGGGTGACGACTTTGTTACCCCAGGGAGGTAGGGGAAGTAGGGGAAGTAGGGGAGGTAGGGGAGGTAGGGGAGGTAGGGGAGGTAGGGGAGTAATAGTTCTGTAGTCAACCGTCAACTGTGAACATTGACCCCTTATGTAGTATTTTTAATAATTAGATACTATAGTTTGCGATTTCTCCAAAATCCAAAATCTCAAATCCAAAGTTGGTATTGCCCACTAATTCCACAGTTTTGCACGACAGCACACGCCTAATATATCACTCCATGTTTGGTTTAATTGGACATCTGACTAGTTTAGAACACGCTCAATCAGTAGCTCAAGAATTGGGATATCCAGAATATGCCGATCAAGGGCTAGACTTTTGGTGTAGCGCCCCGCCGCAAATAGTTGATCATATCACTGTCACCAGTATCACCGGGCAGAAAATAGAAGGAAAGTATGTAGAATCTTGCTTTTTGCCAGAAATGCTGGCCAATCGTCGTATTAAAGCTGCCACGCGGAAAATTCTCAACGCTATGGCTCATGCTCAAAAGCATGGCATTGATATTACAGCTTTGGGAGGATTTTCCTCAATTATTTTTGAGAACTTTAATTTAGAGCAGTTCAAACAAGTCCGCAATATTAACCTAGATTTTGAACGCTTCACCACAGGCAATACTCATACAGCTTACATTATTTGTCGGCAAGTAGAAGAAGCCTCTAAACAACTAGGGATTGAATTGTCCAAAGCAACTGTAGCTGTGTGCGGTGCAACGGGGGATATTGGTAGCGCAGTCACCCGCTGGCTAGATAAAAAAACAGATGTCCAAGAATTACTATTAATTGCTAGAAATCAAGAACGTCTCCAAGAACTGCAAGCAGAACTAGGACGCGGTAAAATCATGGGATTACAGGAAGCATTACCCCAAGCGGATATTGTCGTTTGGGTGGCGAGTATGCCCAAAGGCGTAGAAATTGACCCGACAACATTAAAACAACCCTGTCTATTGATTGATGGTGGCTATCCTAAAAACTTAGGCACAAAAATTCAGCACCCAGGGGTGTATGTGTTAAATGGTGGCATTGTGGAGCATTCCCTAGATATTGACTGGAAAATTATGAAAATTGTCAATATGGATGTGCCAGGTCGGCAATTATTTGCTTGTTTTGCAGAATCAATGCTATTGGAATTTGAGAAGTTATATACAAACTTTTCTTGGGGGCGTAATCAGATTACCGTAGACAAAATGGAGCAAATTGGTCGTGTGTCCATTAAACACGGTTTTAGACCATTGCTAGTTTAGTCATTAGTCAGTGGTCAGTGGTCAGTGGCAAAGAAAAGACAACTAACAACTGACAACGGACGACTGACAACTGACAACCAACAACTAACAACTGACAACTAATATAAATATGGCAACCACTGAGCGCAAACCGCTACTGTTAGATTTTGAAAAGCCTTTAGCAGAACTGGCCACTCGCATTGACCAAATTCGCCAACTGGCTGAAGAAAATGGTGTTGATGTTTCTGGACAAATTCGCCAACTAGAGACAAGGGCGACGCAATTACGGGAAGAGATTTTTAGTAGTCTGACACCATCTCAACGATTGCAGGTAGCCCGTCATCCCCGCCGCCCTAGCACTTTAGATTATATTCAATCTATTAGTGATGAATGGATGGAGTTGCATGGCGATCGCTGTGGCGGAGATGATCCAGCTTTAGTTGGTGGCGTTGGTCGCATCGCTGGACAACCGGTGATGATGTTAGGACATCAAAAAGGTCGAGATACTAAAGATAACGTGGCTCGGAACTTTGGTATGGCTGCTCCTGGGGGCTACCGTAAGGCTCTGCGCCTCATGGAACACGCCAATAAGTTTAGTATGCCAATTTTGACCTTTATTGATACTCCTGGGGCTTGGGCAGGCATAGAAGCCGAACATCAAGGACAAGGAGAAGCGATCGCCTATAACCTGCGGGAAATGTTCAGTTTTGACGTACCCATCATTTGCACAGTTATTGGTGAAGGTGGTTCTGGTGGGGCGTTAGGTATTGGTGTAGGCGATCGCCTATTGATGTTTGAACACTCAGTTTATACCGTCGCTACCCCGGAAGCCTGCGCTGCAATTTTGTGGAAAGATGCCAGTAAATCTCACCTGGCCGCCGTAGCCTTAAAAATTATCTCCCACGACCTCAAAAACTTGGGCATTATTGACCAAATTCTCCCTGAACCCTTGGGTGGCGCACACTCAGACCCTTTAACAGCAGCGACAAACTTGAAACAAGCCTTGCTAGAAAACTTAGACGAACTGAACCGTCTGACACCTGCTGAACGTCGCCAACTCCGTTATGATAAATTCCGTAATATCGGCGTTTTCACAGAACTTGCTCACTAAAAATACTCAAGAAAATGGCATAGAATCACAGCAATGCTATAATTGCCTATGGCTGCTTAAAGATTTTTAACAATCTTCAAGAGCTATAGGCATTTGTATTTACTTGGGTTTATGAGCATCTGTTGGCTGACAGCATTGCCAAAAAGTTGGAAAATATCATGAATTTTGAGCAAAAAAGACGCGCCTTAATTACTGGTGCTAGTAGCGGAATTGGCAAAGCAACAGCTTTGGCATTTGCCAAGGCTGGGATAGATGTAGCATTGGTCAGCCGTTCTCAGGATAAACTAGAGTCCGTAGCTAAAGCTGCACAGGAGTTAGGAGTAGAAGCCAAAGCCTTTTGTGTAGACTTAGCTGAAGTTACCCAGGTTAAATCCAAAATTCAAGGAATAGCTGACGAATTTGGCAACATAAATATTCTCATCAATAACGCTGGGATTGGATATACGGGCAACCTGAGTGAAACACCTTTAGAAGACTGGCAACAGGTAATTAATTTAAATCTCACCAGTGTCTTTCAGTGCATGATGGGAATTTTGCCAGGAATGCGCCAACAAGGCCAAGGCACAATTATTAATATTGCCTCTATAGCTGGCAAACAAGCTTTTCCGGGTTGGGGCGCTTACTGCGTCAGCAAAGCAGGACTTCTTTTCCTATCCCAAACCCTCGCACAAGAAGAACGTGCTAATGGCATTCGCGTCATTGCCATTTGTCCTGGTTCTGTGAATACGGAAATTTGGGATACACCTACAGTCCAAGCCAACTTTGACCGTTCCCAAATGTTAACTCCAGAAATTGTGGCAACAACAATTCTGCACACTGTCTTATTACCACAAGAAGCAGTAATTCAAGAATTGACGATTATGTCCAATGCTGGTGTTCTCTAATTGGTGATTTTATCATTTATCTCTTTAATTACCACTGACAACTGTACGGGCGAAGCATTTGCAGAACTATTTTTGGCAATGACCGATAATTTATCTTCCAAATGCTTCGCCCCTACTAACAACTGACAACTGACAAATTACTAAAATTCAATCATGACTATCGCCAGTTCAAACGGTTCTAATCGCACACAATCTCCCTTGATTCCCGACTTAGCAGAAGCTATCACTGTCCGCCCAGACCGTAATACTCATGATGGCAAAGAACCACAAATACATCCACCATCTGAGGAAATCATGGATGAAATGATGGCAGCGGTGCGAACAATGATTGTGGGAGTAGGAGAAGATCCTGAACGGGAAGGACTTCTGAAAACACCCAAGCGCGTAGCTAAGGCGATGAAGTTTCTTACCAGTGGCTATAATCAATCTTTAGAAGACCTCATCAATGGTGCTATTTTTGATGAAGGACATGATGAAATGGTGTTAGTTAGAGATATTAACTTCTTTAGCTTATGCGAACATCATATGTTGCCATTTATGGGTAGAGCGCACGTGGCTTATATTCCCAATCAAAAAGTGGTGGGATTAAGTAAACTAGCACGGATTGTGGAAATGTATTCTCGCCGGTTACAAGTCCAAGAAAGACTAACTCGACAAATTGCTGAAGCACTGCAAACCGTTCTCGAACCTAAAGGTGTTGCTGTCGTCATGGAAGCCAGTCATATGTGCATGGTAATGCGTGGAGTGCAAAAACCTGGTTCTTGGACAGTTACCAGTTCAATGGTAGGAGTATTCCAGGAAGAACAGAAAACCCGTGAAGAATTCTTCAGCTTGATTCGTCACCAACCGTCATTCTTTTAATGAGGGAACAGGGAACGGGGAGCAGGGAACAGGGAACAGATTTTTTCAACTGACAACTGTACGGGCGAAGCATTTGGAGAACTATTTTTGGCAATGACCGATAATTTATCTTCCAAATGCTTCGCCCCTACTGACAACTGACCAATTACCTATTCCCCAGATTTTGAAATAATAGAGCTACTTTGTCTAAATCTTTGTTACCTGGTGAGTGTTCGACACCACTGGATAAATCAATACCATGGGGGTTAATTTGACTTAAAGCAGTCAAAATATTATCTGGTGTGAGTCCTCCGGCTAAGAACCAAGGGAGAGAGGGGCTAAATTCCTGATTTAACATTAGCCAATCTAGGGTTTGTCCTGTTCCTCCTAGGTGTTGGGGATGGTAGGCATCAAGTAGTAGGGTATCTACATAATCTGTATAATGCGTGGTGGTTTGTAGATGCTCTAAACTGTGGACTCGTATAGCTTTAATAATTTCTACTTGGGATAAAGATTGACGTAATTGATGGCAAAATTCTGGTGTTTCGTCTCCATGTAGCTGGACACCAGTTAAACCAGACTTTTTAACTATTTGACTAATTTCGGAAATAGTGGTGTTAGCAAAAACGCCGATCTTATCAATATTTGGGGTAATTGGAGCGATAGCTGCCTGAATTTGAGCTATACTAACGTAGCGAGGGGAACTGGGAACACAGATAAATCCTAGCGCTGTTGCACCGAGGGAAGTTATAGCTAGAGACTGCTCTGGTTGAGTAATACCGCAAATTTTAACCCGAATTTTCATCTGAAAAGTTACAAATAATCACAAAAGTATCTTAATTCAAGTTAAAAACTTTTGCTTTGTCCTTAGTAATTTTATAATTCGGTAGGATTATATTCATTTTTTCAATCAGGAGAACACACTTTCATGTTATCAGTTTTATTAGCCGCAGCATCCGTTCCTGTTACACCAGTGTGGAGTCCTACAGTCGGTATCATTATCAGCGCCAGCAGCGCAGTTGTACTTTTATTCACTTTTGCACTCAAATCTGCTAAAGTCGGACCAAGGATGCCTGTATTACCTGTGAGTGTACCAGGATTCATTGGGGCAATGGCTTTTGGTCATGTGATTGGTATTGGTATTGTGTTAGGACTGACTAATATTGGTCGCTTGTAAGTTCGATTTCATCCTCTCTTGCTATAGAGAGTAAAAATTCAGCGGTAGGTAAAAATCAAATTACTTACCGCTAATGTCCTAACCACTTTGCTGGTTGACATAATTAAGTTTAAATCAAAATTGAATAGTAAATATTTTCCAGTTAAATTTTTATTGATCCTATTGGTAGCAATTAGCATTTTTTTTAGATTTACTGATCTGTCTCATAATTAAGGACTAGCTGAAAAAGAACCGCAGCAAACACCTTTGTATTTTATTATATTAAGATTTTGGACGCAAATATTTGGTAATTCTATGGCAGTAATTAGAAGTTGTTCAGCTTTTTTTAGCTTAGAAAATATTGACTCGTCTGTTTTATTTAAGATTGAATAATTATTTCACAATTTTTGGTTTTTGAGGAATTAAATTCTCAGAATAATTGACCGCAGATAAACGCAGATAAACGCAGATAAAGACGGATGAATTAATGGATTTTATGATTCTGTGCAAATATAGATCCCAAAACCAATAAAATCGTTAGGATATTAATAGGGTTCAGGATTGTGTTGAAGGTATTGAAAAACTAGATAAATTGATGTTATGCAAACTAATTGGCAAATAGGTTCTTTATTTGGCATTCCTTTATTTTTAGACCCCTTATGGTTTGTAATTTTGGGGTTAACTACCCTGAATTTTGGATTTGCTTACCAACAATGGGGGACTGTCGCGGGTTGGAGTGCTGGTTTGATTATGGCACTGTTGTTATTTGCTTCGGTGCTACTGCATGAGTTGGGACATAGCTTGGTGGCACAGTCCCAAGGAATTAAGGTGAATTCTATTACTTTGTTTTTGTTTGGGGGAGTTGCGGCCATCGAGGAGGAATCAAAAACTCCTGGTAAAGCTTTTCAAGTAGCGATCGCTGGACCTGCGGTAAGTGTTATCCTATTTTTGTTACTGCGTCTGGGTGCGAGTGTAATTCCTGATAGTAATCCTTTGCATGAAATGATGGGAGATTTATCAAGAATTAACTTAGTTGTGGCTTTATTTAATTTAATTCCTGGTTTACCTTTGGACGGGGGACAGGTGTTAAAAGCGGCTTTGTGGAAAATTACAGGCGATCGCTTTAAAGCTGTACACTGGGCAGCAAAAGCCGGACAAATTTTAGGTTATAGTGCGATCGCTTTGGGATTTGCCATTGATTTCTTCACCAGAGAATTTATCACGGGTTTATGGATTGTTTTGATCGGTTGGTTTGCGGTTCGGAATGCTAACAGTTATGACCGGGTAACTACATTACAAGAAACTTTACTAAAGTTAGTAGTATCTGATGGTATGACTCGTAATTTTCGGGTAGTTGATGCTAATCAAACATTGCGAGAATTTGCTGATTCTTATCTTTTAGAAACAACTACACCAGAAGTTTATTTTGCGGCAGCTGATGGTCGTTATCGCGGTTTAGTTAATATTAATGATTTGCGAACTACCCAAAGAAGTGAATGGGAAACCCAAACTTTACAAACTATTGTTCATCCCCTAAATACAATTCCTACTGTTGTTGAATCTACTTCTTTAGCAGAGGTAATTAAGAAATTAGAAACTGAACAATTACCTCAGATTACTGTTCTTTCTCCTGCGGATGCTGTTGCTGGTGTCATTGATAGAGGGGATATTGTCCAAGCATTAGCACAAAGGTTAAATTTGCCAATTACTGCTGCGGAAATTAAACGCATCAAGGAAGAAGGGAGTTTTCCTCTAGGTTTACAATTAGGGGTAATAGCGAAGTCTGTAGAAAAATGAAATTGTCAGAATCAGGATATCCAGAATTTGAGGATGTTCAGGATGAATGATTTTTGATGGTTAGAAAATTTTGGAAATTGTCAGAATCAGGATATCCAGAATTTGAGGATGTTCAGGATGAATAAATAGAACATCTTGTTAATCTTTAAATCCTCTAAATCCTGATGATAAAAATTAATGCTATAATCAACAAATAACTACTTGGTATCATATTATGATGATTACTCAAGAATTAGAATGTCAAGAAAACATCTCTCAAGATATAATTTTTCCTCCCAGTGATTTATATAGTAATGAACCTCCCGTGGAAACAGAACTACATCTGAGACAAATAATTCTCCTTTTCAAATGAAAAAGGACATTTATGGAGTCGTCAGCTAGGTTTATATTTGGGAATTTATGAGGGTTTATTACGGTATTTTACACCAGAAGGAAAGCTAGTTTTTACCCCTGAAGAAACCGCAGAACGTTTAGCAGCAAAGTTGCGAGAACTAAATATTGACCCAGAAACAATTTAAAATGTAGGTTGGGTTAAGCTGCATCGCAACCCAACCAAAGTTTTGATAATGTAACAGTGTTGGGTTTCCTTGCGTCAACCCAACCTACGTAAATTAATGAAAATGACTTTAATTAATGCTATATCAATAGCTAACTATTAGTAAGTTATGCCCTGCTGCCTCTTTGGAATAATCCCCACAAATAAATGGCAATAATTGCCCCAAGAACTGCCACTATTACCCCAGGAATACTTAAAGATGCCGATGTCAGTTGTAAAGTCCCTGTGCGGAGAAGAGTAAATAAACTACCACCGATAAAAGCACCAACAATACCTAAGATCATGGTGGATATCATCCCCCCACCTTGATAACCAGGATAGATTGATTTGGCAATTACACCAGCTAATAGTCCCAAAATTATCCAAGTAATAATATTCATTGATTGCCTCAAACAATTGACTTAGGTTATGTCAAATTTATCAAAGCTTAATATTATTTATTTCTACCTAATGACATAAACTGTATAAATCAAAAGGTATGTAGTTTTGTTCTGTTCATAAATCATCACTACATACCAATGCTAATTAAATAGAACGCGAGAATTTTGTCTCTCTAGTTCTTGTATGAGTATCGAAAACAACTGCAATATTTCTAACTAGCAATCTACCAATATCAGTAATATGGATTTCGTCTGCTAATACATTTACTAATCCATCCGCTTGTAGTGGTGCTAATTCTTTGAGTTCATAGCCAAAATATTTATCAAAATTGATATGATATTTCTGCTCAATCTCTGACTTATTTAATTGAAAGTGAGACATTATTGACATAATTACATCCCGTCTAATAATGTCATCTTGAGTGAGTTTAATGCCTTTACTGGTAGGAATTACACCTGCGGCAACTGCTTTGTAATAATCCTTTAATTCCTTGTGGTTTTGAGCATAGGCATCTTCTAACATACTAATAGATGTGGCACCGAAACCAAACAATTCCGTTTCCGCGTGGGTAGTATAACCTTGGAAATTACGTTTTAGTGTACCATGACGTTGAGCGATCGCTAATTCATTGTTATTTTTAGCAAAATGATCCATCCCAATAAACAGATACTCATTATTAGTTAATTCCTCAATCGTCATTTTGAGAATATCTAACTTTTCTTCTGCTCCCGGTAATGCGGCTTGGGGAATCATTTTTTGTACAGGTTTAATCCAAGGAACATAGGCAAAATTAAACACGACAATTCTATCAGCATCCAATGCCATTGTCTTGTGTAATGTTTCTCGAAAAGTGTCAAGAGTTTGATAAGGTAAACCGTAAATTAAGTCTACATTGACACTATCAAATTTAGCCTCCTTAATCCAACTCATCACATCAAAAAGTAGTGCTTCTGGTTGAATCCGATTCACCGCTTTTTGTACTTCTGGGTTAAAATCTTGAATCCCAAAACTAATGCGATTAAAGCCAATATCTCGCAAAAATAAGATATAGTCTCTAGTCACATAGCGGGGATTAATTTCAATGGATACTTCTGCATCTGAAGCAATTTGGAAATTACGGGTAATATTTTTCCATAGAAATTCTACTTGATCAAGTTCTAAATAATTCGGTGTACCTCCACCCCAATGAATCTGAAGGACTTTTCTATCTTTGTCAATTAAAGCTGAGGTATTTTTGATTTCCTGTTCCAAATGTTCTAGATATGGAATAGCCATTTTCTTGTTATTGGTAATCACGGTATTGCAACCGCAGAAATAACAAGCGCTTTGGCAAAAAGGAATATGGAAATATAGGGATAGAGGTGTTTGTCTTTGATTGGAAGCGGTAATTGCAGATTGGAAATCTCTTGCAGTGAAATTTTCACTTAATTCCGTTGCTGGGGGATAACTCGTATATCGAGGAGCGCGAGTATCATACTTTTGAATTAGATCAAAATCAAACTTAACACCAGGTAATAGAAAAACCATTACAGCCTCCAATAAATGTGGGTATATGTCCTTGTAGGGGCGTTCGCGGAGCGTGCTGGAAGCATCAGCATTCGGCCGATAAACTATCGCTAAAACCATTAATTCTCAATCCGAATTCTTCGCCCTTACTAGTTGGGAATAATCACAATTAATTTTCCCAATTTAATGTTGTAATTGAGGATTTAGCTATTAGCAAATAGAATATTTTTATCCTATTCGTTTGTGGTTAGTATTATTTTTAACGAACCACAGAGGCACAGAGAACACAGAGGAAGAGAATAAATAGATGTTTGCATCTTGTTTAGGATTTTTATATAATTCATCATTGTCAAAATTAATTGGGTGATGAATTATATTTTTGTAAATGATGCAGAGACTCAAGTTAATTCGTTGTAAGTAGCTCTACCCAGGGCTTGGATTAAAATACTTTCCAACTCTTTAAGTATCTGCATATTTAGCTTGAAAGCATGGTTAGCTTCTGCCACAATTTTGTCAGTGGTTTTATCGTCAATAGATAGTTTATCTAATGCTTGACGATACTTTCCTTTGAAAGCCTGCTTGTCTGGAATTTGCTGAAAGTTGTAAAATGATGTTCCTTCATGTCCAGACAGTTTTAAGGCTGACTGAGCAATTTTTTGTAGCATTTGCCCACCAGAAAGATCACCCAAATAACGAGTATAGGAATGAGCTAACAATAGTGCAGGTTCATGAGTAGAAATTTGTTGAATACGCGCAATATAAGCTTGAGCAGCGGGTGAAGGGGTGATGCGTTTCTGCCATTGATTCCCATAGTAAAATAACATATCTTGTTCTAGGGAAGATTGGCGATTTAGTTCGGGAAAATAAATCAAATTAATGACAGGATGCTGTTTATGTTTCTCAATTGCTGTTTCTAGTTCACTGTAAACAAAATAGAAATTCCTCAACAACTGAATAAAACAATCTCTATCTACAACTCCTTTGACAAAACATTTCATGAAACCCAGATTTTCTGAATCTGTATGTGCTTGTTGAGTTCCTACACGCAGTTTCATTGCCAAATCATTACTCATTCTTAGTTCCTTCTTCTTTACGTGTCAGGGTTTGCAAATTTCAACGACTTGTTTATCAGTTCACCGTCGTTATCATCACAGAAAAATTGCTATTCTATGGGAATAGGGTTTTGAGAATAATTTCTCCAGCACAAATTACTACCGATGCAGATTTCGGCTAGTTTTACTGCTCCTGAAATCATTTAACTATTATTCTTTGTATAACTATAAGAGTATTCATATTTATTTATGGTTTCATAAATACATTTGTTCAGTAAATAGGTATTTAAACTATGGGAGAATTAAAGATAATTCAGTATTTTTGTAAGAATTAGTTTCAATAATTTAACTGATGACTAATAACAAATATTTATGCTTATATAATTTTAAGGCAGACAATGGTAAAGGGACTACTTATGGTTAAATCGTTCGATAAACCCCCACTTGATTTATCGAAATCAGGTGTAAAAGCACCAGTTCAAGAAACATTATTAACACCCCGTTTTTATACCACTGATTTTGACACAGTGGCAAAAATGGATATTTCTGGGTATGAAACGGAATTAAGGTCTGTAATTGACGAACTCAAGGCTGATTATAACCGTCATCACTTTGTGCGCGATGATGAATTTAAGCAAGGTTGGGATCACATTGTTGGTGAAAAACGACTTGCTTTCATTGACTTTTTAGAACGTTCTTGTACTTCAGAATTTTCCGGGTTTTTACTGTTTAAAGAATTATCTCGTCGTCTTAAAGACAGTAACGCTTTACTATCAGAAGCATTTGCTTATTTAGCGCGAGATGAAGCCCGTCATGCGGGATTTCTGAATAAGTCAATGGCAGATTTTAACCTTTCTCTTGACTTGAGTTATCTCACTAAAAATCGTACCTATACATTTTTCCCAATAGAGTGGGTTATTTACACAGTTTACCTATCAGAAAAAATAGGTTATTGGCGTTATATTTTAGTATTTCGTCACATGGAAAAAAATCCCGAATACCAGTTTTATCCCCTATTTCGGAAGTTTGAAAGCTGGTGTCAAGATGAGAATAGACATGGTGATTTTTTCAAAGCTTTGTTACGTTCTCAACCCCAATTATGGAATAATTGGAGATCTCGCTTATGGGTGCGGTTTTTCTTGATAACTGTGTTTGCTACCCACACTATGACAGTATTTGAAAGAGGGAATTTCTATGAAATATTAGGGATTCATCCTCGTCAATACAATACTCAAGTAGTTGAAGAAACTAACAAAACCGCAGCTAAAGCATTTCCAATTATTTTAAATACCAATCACCCTTACTTTTTCTGGTATTTGGAACAATGTGCTGTCTATAATCAGAAAATAATTGATCTCAATCAAATCAATGATTGGAAAATTGCGAAATTCATCCAAAAAATTCCCTTAACTCTAATGATTTTTTGGTATATGTTCAAGCTATTTCTGATTAAACCCATAGACACAGAAGCAACTCGTGAACAAGTTTGTTAATTAATCAATCAGATCCCCGACTTCTGAGAGAAGTCGGGGATCTAATCCTTATTTTTGACTCTTTAATGGAAATGGCGTATATTTTCCCCCCAATGCTTCAACAATAGCGCGGGTATTTGCTGCCATCATTTTTATATAAGTATCGCCATTACTACCTTTTGCCCCAATAGAATCAGAATAAAGTGGAGTTGGTGCTAATTTTACTCCGGCTTCTTCGGCTACTGTTTTAATTAAAGCTGGATTAATTGTTGTTTCGGCAAATATAGCGGGAACACCTATTTTTTTAACAGATTCAACTAACTTTTTCACAGTTTGAGCGCTGGGTTGTTCCTCCGTACTAATGCCAATTAAAGTTCCAGCGATCGCTATTTTATAAGCATTTCCGTAATATTGAAAAGCATCATGGGTAGTGATGAGTTTCCTTTTATCTGCGGGAATAGTTTGAATTTCTTGAATGATCCAAAGATGTAATTGTTGTAATTCATCAGTTAGCCTTTCGGCATTTTGAGTAAATTTTTCTTGATCTTCTGGTGACAATTCAATTAAACTATCTCGAATTGCTTTCACCATAGAGATAACATTTTCTGCACTGCCCCAAACATGAGGATCTGGGATAATTTGCCCTTTACCTTTATCTAATTTCAAAGATTTAACAACTTCTCCCACAGCTATTTTTTTCGCTTTCCCTCCAGTCGCATTCATTAACTTAATAAGTCCCGGTTCTAAATTGTAACCGTTATACAAAATCAAGTTAGCTTTTTCCAAAACTCGACTATCTGCGGGTACAGGTTCGTAAACATGAGGGTCCGCACCTGGTTTGAGAATTCCCGTAATTTGTACTTCTTCTTTGCCAATTTCTTCAGCTAAATCAGCAATAATGGTACTTGTTGCTACAACCTGTGGCTGAGTATTTCCCTGGGGTTGGGAGTTGGGAGTACAACCCATTAAAGCCAAAGATAGGAAAATTCCTAGACAAAGGGGATTAAGTAAAGAGAACCTAACCCCCAACCCCTTCCCTCGCAGGGAAGGGGAGTAAGAATAAAAGCCTCTCTCCTCACAGGGGACAGGTTTGGAGAGGGGTTTCAGTAATAAGTCATACATTGTATTAAACATTAGTTTCATTTATCTCAGTGATTACTTCTAATTATATATATTTTCATATTTCTCTCATTTTTATAGTAAACTCAAAAAATAAGTATTTTAACTAGGGTTATGCAAAACGTTTCTTTTTACCGAAAATTTAGCCTATCTCCCAAAAATCAAGTAGATATACCTACACAAGTTATTAAATCCATTGACATGAATTCCTCAACAGCAATTAACATCACTAACATAGGCGTATATTACCGCACACAAGAAGCATTGAGAGACGTTAATTGCACAATTAAGCCGGGAAGAATCACAGGCATTTTTGGACCCAATGGGGCGGGTAAAAGTACATTAATGAAAGCCATTTTGGGATTAGTTCCCATGAGTAGTGGTCAAGTTTTATACAAAAATCAGCCTTTAATGCAGCAACTAGAGAAAGTTGCCTATGTACCACAACGTAGCCAAATTGACTGGAATTATCCCGCAACCGTGTGGGATGTAGTGATGATGGGGCGTGTCAAAAAAACAGGATGGTTACGGAGTTTTTCCACAATTAGCCGCCAAATCGCCAAACAAGCATTAGAACGAGTGGGAATAGAAGAATTAAAAAATCGTCCCATTGGTGAACTTTCAGGAGGACAACAACAACGGGTATTTTTAGCCAGGGCGTTAACTCAAGAAGCAGAAATTTTCTGTTTTGATGAACCATTTGTAGGGATAGATCAAAAAACCCAAACTATCATATTTGAAGTCTTTCAAGAACTAGCAAAAAACAATAAAATCGTCCTAGTAGTTAATCATGATTTAGGTGAATCAATCACCCATTTTGATGATTTAATCTTACTAAATTGCGAATTGATCGCCACAGGTTCACGCCAACAAGTCTTAACAGAAGAAAACTTATATCGAGCTTATAGTGGCAAAGTTATGTACTTTTCCGACGCAGCATAATAACGGCTAATACCAAATTAAAATGAAGGTGCATAGAATAAAAAATCAAGAATAATTGAACGCAGATAAACGCAGATAAACGCGGATGAATTAATTGATTTTATAATTCAATACAGTTCAGTTAAGAATTTGTTCCTCTCTTGTCTCTGTGTCCTCTGTGCCTCTGTGGTTCGTTTTAAAAAAGATTTTTAGGCTTAACTGAATCGTCGTGTTTTATAATTCTGTGCAGCATCACATAAAATTGGTATTTTCTTCCTCTCTTCCTTCGCTTACTATCTCTAACGAGACGCTTCGCTATCGCTCCTTCGTGGTTCATTTTCATCTATGCTTCAAGCACTAATAGAACCGTTGCAATATGGCTTCATGCAGCGTTCCTTAATCATCGCCATATTAGTAGGCTTACTGTGTGCCATTGTCGGTAGTTATTTAATGGTACAACGCCTAGCATTGCTGGGAGATGCTATTAGTCATTCAGTCTTACCAGGGCTTGCTATAGCCTTTATGATCGGTGCTAATATCTTTGTCGGGGCATTTATTGCTGGTGTTTTAAGTACAATGGCTATAGCGGTAATTAAAACCCGATCTCCTATCAAAGAAGATGCCGCTATGGGCATAGTTTTTTCTGCCTTTTTTGCTCTGGGAGTTACTTTAATTACAGTTATTCAAAAAGATAATAAAATTGATTTGAATCATTTTCTTTTTGGCAATATTTTAGGCGTAACCGGGGACGAAGTAAGAGACACAGCTATTATTGCAGCTATTGTTTTAATAGTAGTTTTTCTATTATATAAAGAACTGTTATTTTACACCTTTGATCCTTTGGGCGCACAAGCTGCTGGTTTACCAGTCAATCGCTTAAACTTTGGTTTAATGTTGTTAATTGCTTTAACTATTGTTGCCAGCATGAAAGCTGTGGGAGTAATTTTAGTATTATCACTTTTAATTACCCCAGGCGCAACTGCTTATTTATTGGTGAAACGTTTACATGAAGTAATGATTTTAGGGGCGGTAATTGGGGTAATTTCTAGTATTAGTGGAATGTATCTCAGTTACTTTTATAATTTACCTTCTGGTCCGGCGATTGTGTTAGTTGTTTCGGGTTTGTTTACGTTGGCTTTGTTGTTTAGTCCTCGACATGGGATTTTGATCCCTAGTGGGAATAGGAGATAAAATTATTAAATCGGTAATTTGATTACTAAACTGGAAAAGTGTTCACAAGTACCGCTATTATAATTCTTGAGGTGTCAGATTAAGGTGCAGCAACCCAGGTGAAAGAAAATGAATGAGATTCAAGGACAACTCCCGATTTTAGCTGGAAACAAAGGAAGATACC
>NZ_VIKZ01000065.1:0-22689 GCF_009711985.1 Dolichospermum sp. UHCC 0260
GATAGAAAAATCAACGGAATTATTTTTTGATGTAGAGACGTTTTATGTAACGTCTCTACAAGTCTCTACAAATGTTCTAGATAGCGCATATTTAATTTCGGTCGTTGTCTCCTAAACAAGCAAGCTGAAATCACTAACACTGAGGGTGATATCAGGATTACCTAAACGGGCAAACTCAAATACTGATGTTGCACCCAAAAGATTTCCGTCTTGGTTATAAAACAAACTACCACTGCTTTGGCTAAAGACAATACGAGCATTACTGGGGTTGACCAAGTGATCATCACCAACAACTGCAAAGTCAGTTAAAGCCTGACCCACCCCATTGATTACAGCATTGAAAGTAGCTTTACTCAGTGCGATTTTGTCTTGTCCTATATCAAACTGAGTGATGTAATCAACACCTAATGCAGTGGTAAAAACACCATTGCCTTTGAACAGATATGTATCATTACCTGATCCTCCGGTGAGAATATCATCACCGAGTCCTCCCCACAAAATGTCATCTCCTCCTAGTCCTTGCAGTTGGTCATTGCCACCACCGCCATTTAACGTATTATTCAGGGCATTACCCGTGAGACGGTCATTTCCTGTGCCACCTATAGCGTTTTCAATCACATTGTTGGCAGAGAGAATGAGTTTAAGGTTGCTATTAACTGTTTGCGATGTGGTGACACCCAAATTAAGCTTCACAGCACCAGTAGTACCACTAAAGTCAATAGTATCAATACCCCCGGTTGTTGTTTCGATAATGGTATCTGTTCCCAAGCCACTTTTAGCAACAAAGACATAGGTATCGTTTCCATTTAGACCTGCAAGAGTGTTATTGGCACTATTACCAGTGAGAACGTTATTGCCAGCATTACCTGTACCGTTAATTGCGGCTGTTCCTGTGAGAGTGAGGTTTTCTACGTTGTCTGGCAAGGTTGTGGTAACAGAGGCTGTGAGGGTATCGGTTATGGTTGTTACAGTCTTGCTTATACCCAAATTAGCATTGGTGGGAGAGGAAAGGGAGAGGGTAAAAGTCTCATTTGCTTCGTTCAGGGAATCATTGAGAATGGGAATATTGATGACCTGACTAGTAACACCAGGGTTAAAGGTTAGAGTTCCGTTGGTGCTGGTATAGTCTGAGCCTGCTGTAGCCGTACCGTTAGTAGTGGCATATTGGACGGTAATGGTTTGAGGGCTGGCGCTGGAAAGAGTAGCGGTATAACCAACGGTTTGCGGACTGGTGAAACCTTCAACAATGGTTTGATTGGCACTGAGGTTAATACTGCGGAAATCATTATCAGCAATATTGACTGTGGCACTAGCTGATGTACCGACAGTGTAGCCTGTCCCTGATGTGACGGTGAGGATGGCAGTTTCTGGTCCTTCTACCAAGGTGTCATCAGTGACGTTCAGGTTGACTAAGGCTGTGCTAGAATTTGCGGCAAAGGTAACAGTATTAGGAATGTTTGTGTAATCTGTACCATTGGTGGCTGTTCCGGTCAGTCCGACGTTAACTGTTAAGCTACTGGTGGTAGAACCTGTGCGGGTTAAGGTGTATTGTCCGGGATTTGGTGTTGTTCCTAGTAGGGTTTCAGCAGCACTTGCATCTGTGGCAGCAACGGTGATTACAGGTAAGGTACTTCCACCATCACCATAGATTTTGACATCATCAACGTTCCAAGAACTTACTGTAAATACACCAGAGCTACCAACATTGAACCCGAAACGAATTTGAGTGGAGGCACTCTTGTAAGCACTAATATTAAATTGTTGAGGGGTCCAAGCGTTATCTTGAACACCTGGACTTCCACCTGAACTCCAGAGATTGACCCAGCTAGAACCGTTGAAGATATCAACTGTGTTCTGCATATAGGGAGTGTAGTCACTATTCAGCCAACGAGCATATTCAAAGAACAGCTTATTAGCGGTGCTGGTGTTAATTACAGGACTGGTTAGGTAGTAATAGCTATGTAGTGAAGTAGAAGCATTTCCACCAATCACTACTCCGGCTACACCATTATCGGCAGTAGGAGTATTGTCCGTTCCAGGATCAGGGTTGCCATAAATCTGACCCGTAGAAGTCTTGGCCGCACCGATTTGCCATTCTGTCCCCAGAGTCCAACCCTTCGTGTTATTAGCAAAATCATCGGAGAAGTAAGTAGTAAATCCTTCCTCAGAAATAATAGTTCCCGTTGCTGTATTAGGAGAACCACCAATGTAGCCTGTCCCAGAATTGACAGTTAAAATAACTGATTCGTTATTTTCCTGTACCGTATCAGCAATCGGATCAACCGCAACCGTTGCTGTTGTGGCATTAGCAGCAAAGGTGACAGTTCCCAGTTTCGTCGTCGGATTAAAGGTAACACTGCCATTGGTGATAACACTATAATCTGCTGGGTCGCTTCCCACCGGGGCGGCGTTTGCTATGCCACTCGCCCCGAAGTTAACGGTCAGGGGAGAACTTAGGTTTAAATTGGTGCGAGTAAAGGTATAAACCAAGTTAGTCGCACCGTCTTCTTGAACAGTGGCAGGACTGACACTGACAGTTACAGAAGGTAAGTTAGCTGCTGCCAAAGCATTATAGACATTTAGCCGTTTACCGGATACCGTTTTCCCTGCTAGGGCAGCAATTGGGTCACCGGTGTTCATCAAGGTATTTTTAACCTGTTGTGCGGTCCAAGTCGGATTTTGAGACCAGACTAAAGCCGCAGCCCCGGCAACGTGGGGACTGGCCATTGATGTGCCAGAATAGGTGGAATAAGTGTTGTTAGGTGTGGTGCTGTAAATGTCTGAACCTGGCGCTCCTAAATCAACACTGGTTAAACCATAGTTGGAAAAGGAAGAGAGGGAATCGGTGCGAGTCGTGGACGCAACAGAGATAATATTAGCTAGGTTGTAGGCAGCGGGATACATGGGACTGGTATCTGCGTTTTGTCCACTATTACCAGCCGCCGCAATAAATAAAGCCCCAGCTTGACCTGCTGCATTAATGGCATCGTAGAGAGATTGAGTATACGGACCGCCACCCCAGGAGTTGTTGGTTATTTTCACGCCCTTGGCTGTGGCATAGTTAATTGCTAAAATGGCGGCGGAGAGAGTGCCTGAACCACTATCGTTCAAAAACTTCAGAGGCATAATCTTGGCATTCCAGGCCACCCCGGTTACACCAACGCCGTTATTACCTTTACCAGCAATAGTTCCAGAAACGTGGGTGCCATGTCCGTGCACATCACTGGGGTTGTTGTCATTATAGGCAAAGTCCCAGCCGCGAATGTCATCAATATATCCGTTATTATCGTTATCAATGCCATCGCCGGCGATTTCTCCTGGATTAGTCCAAATATTGCCTACTAGATCAGGGTGGTTATAATCAACTCCTGTATCAATCACTCCTATGACCAGGTTGGGATTGCCTTTTTGGATATCCCAGGCTTCAGGAGCATCAATATCTGCATCAGGAGTACCGCCATTTTGACCTGTGTTATGTAATCCCCATAGTTGAGGAAAGCTTGGGTCATTGGGGAATGTGGCTGCTGTGGTGACAATATAATCTGGCTCGATGTACTCGAACAAGGGACTATTTCTGTATGTAGCGAGGGCAGTTTCTACAGAGGTTTTTCCAGATAATGTCCATATTTGAGCGCCTGTGAGATCAATAGTTTTTGTGCTAACTACTCCCAGGGTGCTTTTAATCTCATTGGCTTGAGTGATATCGGGTTGTCGCTTCAATTTGACAATCAGTTTATCAGAGGCATAGGCTGGTTGCGGAGTTCGATATTTTCCTACGGTATCTTGACTATTTCCGTTCGAGGTGATGGATGGAATTTCTAGCGCTGGAGATGCCTCAATCAATCCAGTAGTGTATTCTAATACCCAGTCTCCACCTGATGCCGTATTCCCAGTCAAGTCATCAGATGCAGCTACATCTGCCCCGGTCAACTGACTAATTTGCTGGACAAAAGTTTTACCTGCTGAACCCTGAGCAACATTGGAAGCATACAACAGAATGTCTGCTGTGACGGTGAGAGATTGACCCCACTGCTGCAATTGTGATGTGTAATTGCTGAGGTTTGCGGAGTTGAGGACAGTTGAACCAAGTGACAAACTGCCTTCTGACCCTTGAGAAATAATCTGAAGGCTATCAATGTTTGTCAGTCCTGATAAATTCTGAGTAATTTGCTGAATACCGTCTTGGTTGGCACTGAGAAGAAACAACAGTGTACCAGGTTTAACGCTATCAACTATATTTCTATAGTCTGCAACGTTGGGATCAACGAAGACAACGGATTTGGTAGATTCTGCCATAACTATAACTCTGAACCCTGTATATTTTTAGATTCCTTACTTTTTTAATCTACTCCACAAATGACCGGGTTCTGTACCGGAAAATACTAAGTTATGACTGACTTAGATAATTTTTATGACTGTTTTGAGAAATACACACATAGCGCAAACCCAAGATGTTTGCATAAGCTAATCAATTATTTTAGGTAAAGCTTGCCAATTTGCCATCCTCTTCTCTGTCCCCTACAGATGGAACATTCCTACAAAGGTTTTAAATTACGCATACTTGATTATTGTATAAAATAACAAAATTTACTAGGTTAAAACCTTTGTCATCTATCTAAAGATAGATTGTAATGACTAATTAATTTTGAGAAAATTAAAGCCATAATTTCTGCAAATTTAGTAAAATACCGAATAAAGACTTGATTTTTTAGATTTTCAATCTTCATATTTTGAAATTACTTATGCCCAGGTCACTGAGAATTCATCATAACTATATTAATGAGATTAAGTCAAAAATTATACAAAAAGGCTATCGGACTCAAAGAGCTTTAGCTAATGATGCAGGATTATGCTTAACTACAGTTAGCAACTTCCTGAATGGTAAACCCGTTGATTGTGCAACCTTTGAAGAACTATGTCGGAGATTAAGTCTAGATTGGCAAGAAATCAGTATTTCAAATACAGAAGTAATATCTACTCCTCTATATTCATACGCAAAAATACGTAAAAAACAAACAAAGATATCAAATCAAGACTGGGGAACAGCGATTGATATTTCAGCATTTTATGGCCGCAGCCAAGAACTGACACAACTAGAATCATGGATTTTGGAGGATGGCTGTCACTTAGTAGGATTATTTGGTATGGATGGAGTTGGGAAAACAACCTTAGCTACTCAACTGACAAAACAAATTCAGGATCAGTTTGATTACGTTTTTTGGCGTTCAGTGCCAACAGTCCCATCTTTTGATAGTATGATCACCGAGATGCTTTCCTTTATTTCCCATCGTCGGGAAAGTACACCCAATATCAATCAGCTGATCCATTATCTGTATGAACACCGATGTCTCATTATCTGGGATAATCTAGATACGGTTTTGGATGTTGATTATATCAAATATATTCAGTTAATCCGGATCATTGCAGACACGAAACATCAAAGCAATTTAATTTTTACCAGTCGAGACAAACCTGTTCAACTCACTGAATTGGAGGGGTGGTCATTATCAGTCCGTTCTTTGAGGTTGACTGGTTCATCAGAAATAGCTTTTTCTCTGCTACAATCAAGGCGACTATTGGGAACGGATCAACATAAGTATGAATTATCCCATTCTTATGGTCATAATCCCTTGAAAATTAAAGTTGTTATTAATATTATTATTGACTTATTTGATGGTAATATTGAAGAGTTCCTCAAACAAAATACATTATTAGTCAGTAATTATATAAACAGCTTACTAGAACAGCAGTTAAATCCCCTCTCGGTTCTAGAATGGCAAATTATGTACTGTCTGGCCACTGACCAGCGATTAATAAACCTGACGGATTTGGCGCAAAATAAAAATATATTACCTAATGTTTCTATATCCCAACTTTTACAAGCAATAGAGAGGCTATATTCACGATCTTTAATAGAGAGAGAAGCGGGTATGTACAGTTTGCAATCTGTTCTCAGGGAGTATGTCATGGAACAATTTATTCATAAATTATGATTTTATTATATATAAGCTTTAAAAATCTGATTTGCAGTAAGATCTAATTCAGGAAAAGTTTGGGAAATAATCCGTTCATGATCTCGAAACTTGCTAATTTGATATTCTTCATCAATTAAATTACAAACAGAGATTGTCGGTTGTTTAGGATTACCAATAAAATTCTTTATACAGCACTTTCCGGTGTTATGAGGTACATATCCAGCGGGCAAGATGCCCGCACTACAAGAGTTTTATAATTTAAGTTTGTACCTCATTAGAGCGAAATCTGCTGTATTATAGCATTGACAAAAAACAAGAACCCCGACTTCTTGAAGAAGTCGGGGTTCTGGATATTATTTAATTATTACTTCCCAAATCCTTTACCTCTACTAATAGAAGGAAGACAAATACAGTTTTCTAACTGCTGAAGTAAGGTTTCGGTATCCAGATTTTGACCAATTAACACTAACTGATTTTTCTTTTCACCTTTCCATTGATCATCATCAATAGTGAAGCGTTTACCGCAAAGATGGAAAATATGACGTTGGGGACTTTCATCAAACCACATAATTCCCTTAGCACGGAAGACATTTGTGGGTAATTGGTTATCTAAGAAATGTTGAAACTTTCTAATCGAAAAAGGTTTATCACTTTGGAAAGAAATAGAGATAAAACCATCATTTTCTAAGTGGTCAGAATGATGATGATGTTGATGATCATGGTGGTCATGGCCACAGGTAGAATGATCATGATCATCGTGATGTTCATGTCCACAATCATCATGATCATGATGTTCTTCTGCGTGGTCATCAAAATATTTATCAGATTCAAACAAACCAACACTAAGAATTAAAGGTAGGGGAACTTGGGATTTTGTCGTGCGAATAATTCTGGAACCTTCCTTAATATTGTTGATTTTTTTCTCCAATTCCTGCAAAGTGGTTTCATCAACTAAATCAGTTTTATTGAGAATAATGACATCACCATAAGTAATTTGACTCAAAGCCGCTTCAGAATTGAATAAATCTAAGCTATAATTTGCCGCATCAACTACAGTAATAATAGAATCCAACCGAGTTAAATCTCGCAATTCTGAACCCAGAAATGTCATAGCTACGGGTAAAGGGTCTGCTAAACCAGTTGTTTCTACAACTAGATAATCTAGCTTTTCTTCCCTTTCTAAAACCTTGTAAACAGCATCAACCAAGTCATTATTAATTGTGCAACAAATACAGCCATTACTTAATTCCACCATGTTTTCATCAGTGGAAACAACCAATTCATTATCAATACCAATTTCGCCAAATTCATTCACTAACACAGCAGTTTTTACACCTTGCTGATTTGTGAGAATATGATTGAGTAAAGTCGTCTTACCACTACCAAGGAAACCCGTAATAATTGTTACTGGTAAACCTTGTTTGGTCGCTGCCATTGGGTGAGATTCTGTAGTAACTGATGATGTCATAGTCATAAAGGAGGATTTTGGTGTATTCTAAATTTTATCTTGATTTTGTCCACTCGGCGTTAGAGTAATACCAAATTAAGATGAAGCTGTATAGAATCAGATTTCAAGAATGATTGACCGCAGATAAACGCAGATAAACGCAGATGAAGACGGATGAATTTATGGATTTCATGATTCTGTGCCGTCTCATATAAAATTGGTATAACATATTTACATACCAGCTTGAAAAATCTGGTTAACACTGAGGGTAAGCTCTGGGAAAGTTGGTGATACTATAGTTTGATTTTCTCTAAATTGACTAACTCGATATTCTCCATTGATTAAATGATAGATTGAATCATACTTTACCTCCAGGTGTTGACAAGATTACGAAGTATTACTAACAATAATCATAGCCAATTATTAGCTACTAAAATTTTCATTTACGCCATTGTCATCAACTTGCGTTATCATTGTTTATCGTCAGATTGCCTTATTCCTCTATTATGACCCTATCTATTTACAATACCCTCACCCGTCGTCAAGAACAATTTACCACCGTTGAACCTGGCAAAGTTAAGATGTATTATTGCGGCGTGACGGTTTATGATTACTGCCATTTGGGTCATGCTAGAGCTTGTATTGTTTGGGATGTAGTGCGTCGTTATCTGCAATTTATCGGTTATAATGTCCGCTATATCCAAAATTTTACGGATATTGATGATAAAATTCTCAAACGCGCCAGAGAAGAAGGTTCTTCCATGGAAGTTGTCGCCGAAAAATATATTCAAGCATATTTTGAAGATATGTCGCGGTTGGGAATTAAAGAAGCTGATGAATATCCCCGCGCTACACATACAATGAATGGTATTCAGAGATTAATTCACGATTTAGAACATAAAGGTTTTGCGTATCCGTCTCACGGTGATGTGTATTATGCAGTCCAGAATTTTGCCGAATATGGCAAACTTTCGGGACGGAAATTAGAAGATATGCAAGCCGGTGCAAGTGAACGGGTAAACGTCGAAGACCCAGAATATCAAAAGAAGCGATACCCCTTTGATTTTGCCCTGTGGAAGTCTGCAAAACCCGGTGAACCCGCGTGGGAGTCTCCTTGGGGAAAAGGTCGCCCCGGATGGCATATAGAATGCTCGGCCATGGTACGCGATCGCTTGGGTGATACCATAGATATTCATGCTGGTGGTGCTGACTTAATTTTCCCCCACCATGAAAACGAAATTGCTCAATCGGAAGCCGTTACCGGCAAACCTTTAGCCAATTATTGGTTACACAACGGCATGGTCAAAGTAGATGGGGAAAAAATGTCCAAATCCTTGGGTAATTTTATCACCATTCGTCAATTATTAGATCGGGGTGTAGATCCAATGGCCGTGCGTTTATTTGTGATGATGGCACAATATCGTAAACCCATAGATTTTACCGATGATGCTATATTAGCAGCAACCAACGGCTGGCATACTATCAAAGAAGGTTTATTATTTGGACATCAACATGGTAAAAAACTAGAGTGGGATGAATCTAACCAAATCCAAAATTCCGAGATTGAGAGATTTCAAGAAGCCGTTAATGATGATTTTAATTTTCCTGGTGGTTTAGTAATAATTTTTGAATTAGCCAAAGAGCTAAATCGGGAAGGGAATATTATTGTACATCAAGGAAAAACAGCAACCCCAGCTAACGAACTACTGCAAAAATGGCAAACCCTAATTACATTAGCAGAAGTTTTAGGTTTAACCGCCAAACCAGAAACAGAAAATCCTGTCAATGATGGTTTAAGTGATGTTTATATTGAAGAACTAATTCAACAAAGACAAACAGCAAGAAAAACCAAAAACTTCGCCGAATCAGATCGCATTCGTGATGAACTTTTAACAAAAGGCATCACCTTAATAGATAGCAAAGAAGGAACACGCTGGCATAGAGGGTAAATTAAAAATTAAGAATTAAAAATTAAAAAGGAGGAGATGAGCAACTACAAAGCAATCACTGATAGAACATTTGAGTTTGCTGTACGCATTGTTAAGCTTTGTAAGGTGTTAGATGAAAGTTTAGGAGTGGCACGCACAATATCAAAACAATTGCTGAGGTCTGGAACATCTATTGGAGCAAATGTTGATGAATCACAAGCAGCGGAAAGTACAGCAGATTTTATTCACAAATTAAAAATTGCTTTAAAAGAAGCAAGGGAAACTAGATATTGGCTAAAACTACTAATTGCATCTGAGTTAATTCCTGAACATAGGTTAGTACCTATATTTGGTGAAATTAATGAATTAATCAAGATCATTGCTGCTATCATTATCAAAACACAGCAAAATAACCAAAAATGAATTCAGAACTCTGAATTTTTAATTCTCAATTTTTAATTAACACAATGTGGAAACAATTAACAACCGCAATTTCTCATTTAAACATCCCCGCTGACTGGGTAGGAATTAGAGCCGTAAAAACAACTTCAACCCATCATTCCGTGCGTGATGGTTTACCCCAAAGCAATGGTAAATCATTGGATATGGGAGCAATGATAGAAGTCATAGTTGATGGTTGTTTAGGTTATGCAGCCACTAACTCCTTAGATATTTCCAGCTTACAAAACGCTGCGGAAATCGCCTATAAACAAGCATTAGCAGCTAGTAAATGGTGGATATATCCCCTGAGTGAAAATACCCGTCCTCAAGTAGTTGGTGAATATAACTCACCATTTTTAGAACCATTTAACGCTTTTAGTCCTGGAGAAATCAACAACTTACTAATTCGGATTTGTCAGCAACTCAAAATTAACGATAAAATCATTCAAACTACAGCCACCGTCGGTACAGATCAAAAAGAAACTTGGTTTGTGAGTAGTAATGGTTCCGAAATATATCAGAATATTCTATCTCTTAGTCATCATTTTGGAGCGATCGCTCAAGATGGCACAATCGTCCAACAACGCAGCAATAACGGCGCTCATGCAAACTCTTATCAAGGAGGTTGGGAACTGTTCAAACACGATAATTTATGGCATCAAGTTCAAAAAGTTGGTGAACAGGCATTAGAATTATTAACAGCGGAAGAATGTCCAAATACCCGCACTAATTTAGTTTTAGCACCAGACCAAATGATGCTACAAATTCACGAAAGTATCGGACATCCTTTAGAAATTGACCGCATTTTAGGAGATGAACGCAACTATGCTGGAGGTAGTTTTGTTACCAAAGATGATTTTGGTAAATTAGAATATGGTTCACCACTGATGAATATCACCTTTGATCCTACAGTACCATGTGAATTTGCCAGTTATAGTTTTGATGATACTGGTGCAGCAGCAACCAAAGAATATGTGATTAAAAAAGGCATTTTACAACGGGGTTTAGGCAGTTTAGAAAGTCAAGCCAGAGCAGATTTACCCGGTGTTGCTTGTGCGCGTGCTTGTTCCTGGAATCGTCCCCCAATTGATAGAATGGCTAACTTGAATTTAGAACCAGGAAACGCCACCTTTGAGGAAATTATCTCAGGAATAGAACATGGGATTTACATGGAATCTAACCGTTCTTGGTCAATAGATGATCAACGTTATAAATTTCAATTTGGTTGTGAATATGCCAAATTAATTGAAAACGGTAAACTTACTAAAACCCTTCGTAATCCTAACTATCGTGCCACTACGCCAGAATTTTGGCATAGTTTAATTAAAGTTGGTAATGATACTAATTGGCAAATATATGGTACACCTTTCTGCGGTAAAGGAGAACCAAATCAAGCAATTTCTGTAGGTCATGGTTCACCAGTTTGTGAATTTGCAAATGTGGAGGTTTTTGGTGGTGGTTAATGAATTATGTTTCGCGCAAAGAGGCAAAGGAGCAAAGGCGCAAAGTTTAATTAATGCTACAATGAACAAGTAACTACTTGATGCCATATCAATATGATCATTGCTCAAGAATTAGAACTTCAACAAGACATCTCCGCAGATGTCATCTTTCCTCCTAGTGATTTATATAGTGATGAACCTTCCGTGGAAACAGAACTACATCTAGAGCAGATTATGCTCTTAATTAAATGTCTCAAATGGTTGTGGAAAGATAGATATGATTTCTATGCTGCGGGAAATCTTAGTATTTACTATAGTCCTAACCAGAAAAAATCAGAATATTTCCGAGGTCCTGATTTCTTTGTGGTCTTGGAAACTGAACGCAAAACCCGCAAAAGCTGGATAGTGTGGGAAGAAGATGGTAAATATCCTAATTTCATTTTAGAAATTCTTTCACCCAGTACAGCTAATACTGATAGAGAATATAAAAAGGAACTTTATCAAAATACTTTCCGCACACCGGATTATTTTTGGTTTGACCCTTATACATTAGAATTTGCAGGTTTTCATTTAGTTGATAATAAATATCAACCTTTAGGACTAAATGAAAAGGGACATTTATGGAGTGAACAGTTAGGTTTATACTTAGGGATTCATCAAGGATTGTTGAGGTATTTTACTCCAGCAGGAGAGTTAGTACCTACACCAGAAGAAACCGCAGAAGCTGAAATTAAAAAAACAGCAATACAAACTCAAAGAGCAGAAATAGAATCCCAAAGAGCAGAACGGGAAGCTAGAAAAGCAGAACGTTTAGCAGCAAAATTGCGAGAATTAAATATTGATCCAGATACAATTTAAAAAATGAAACCAGAAGAATTATCAACGCTAGAAAAAACTTTTAATCAACTTGTGGAAACCCTGCTGATTAAAAACGCAGAAAATGAACATTTTACTGTGCGACTTAGCAGCGAAAGTAGTCAATTTACCCGCTTTAATTCTGCCAAAGTTAGACAAACAGGTTATGTTCATGATGGTTCGATTCAACTAACCTTAATGGCCAATCAACGCAGTAGTTTTCGTCAGTTTCCTTTGACTGGAAATTGGGATATAGATTGGGAATTATCATCCACAGCTTTACAAGAATTACGTGATGAATTACCATTATTACCAATTGATCCTTATTTAGTTTTACCATCAGGAAATCATAGCAGTCGAGAAATTAATACTGGTAAATTACTAACTCCAGAAATATTAGTTCCTAGTATTCTCGAAACTGTGACTAATTTAGATTTTACGGGGATGTATGCTGGGGGAATTGTCATCAGAGGTTATGGTGATTCTAGCGGACAAAAACACTGGTTTGTGACTGATTCCTTTAATTTAGATTATTCCTTATTTATGGCATCAGGACAAGCTGTAAAAGGAACTTTTGCCGGCAGTGAATGGAATGAAGCTGCTTATTTAGCTAAAATAAATGATGGGAAACAGCAGCTAGAAATGCTATCTCGTCCAGTTAAAGAATTACCAAAAGGACAATATAAAACCTATTTTGCTCCCGCTGCGGTGGCTGATTTATTGGGTATGCTTTCCTGGGGTGCTATCAGTGAAGCTAGTATTCAACAAGGTAATAGTGCTTTAGCTGCTTTATCACGTCAAGAAAAACAACTTTCTTCAAAATTCACCTTAAAAGAAAATTTTCAAGGTGGTTTAGTTCCCAGATTTAATAATTTAGGAGAAATGGCTGCACCCGAATTAACTTTAATTGAAAAAGGGATTTTAATTAATAGCTTAGTTAATTCTCGCACAGCGAAAGAATATCATAAACCCGCTAATGGTGCGAATGGTTCAGAAACCTTACGTTCTCCCGAAATTAATCCTGGTAATTTGGCATTTGAGAAGATTTTACCCAGTTTAGATACAGGGTTATATGTTTCTAATTTACATTATTTAAACTGGAGCGATCGCCCATCTGGGAGAATTACAGGGATGACTCGTTATGCTTGCTTTTGGGTAGAAAATGGCGAAATTATTGCCCCCATTGCTAACCTACGCTTTGATGAAAGTCTCTATCGTTTTTGGAGTGCAGAAAATCTCATTGATTTAACAAACTTCCAGGAATTTATTCCCGAAGTCGGAACTTACGAAAGCCGACAATTAGGAGGAAGTTTAGTTCCTGGTATGTTGGTGAAAAATTTCACCTATACATTATAAATCTTATCAACCTTAGATTCCCAACCGCAATACATATTAGGGAGGGAATTGGGGCTGAATCTTGATTCTACCACTTGTTGGGTAGTTCCACGCTGCCCTTAGGGTCAGGCGTGGGGCTTCTGTCGGTTAAGCTAAAGCACAATTACCAATTAAACAAACTCTTCCAACTGTTCTAACTTTAACCAAATATTTGGCGTTGGCACTTGTCCAAACTTCACCAAAGCATAATCACCCTTAATATCGACAATTTCCCCCTTAGTTTCAAACAAGTAACTAGGAAAGCGGGAATCACTAGCTTTAGCTTCTAGACTATTTTCCAACTTTTCCCGAATAGCCCGCACCATATTGCCTTTTTTAACAGCCATAAATTCCCCTCGTTCCAAAATAAACGCTTTTACTCAAAATTTTATCTTGTACCCAGACACAAAGGTAATTTCTTTCCTCAAAAAACATAACCGCCTACCTTGGTAGTAAGCGGTTTCAGAAAATTAATATTTAGTTTAAGATAGTTCTTCCTTATCAAGCTCATGATAACAAATCCCAAAGCAATTGTCAACCCCCCAATTCTCTATTTTCGCGCTTTGATTTATTTGTAAATTCTGCGGGGGGTTGCTGATTTTCGCCTCAATTATTGTGCAAATCTAGCTAATAACTCCTCACGAGATAATTGTAGAAGCAAAGGAGTAAATTCTTCTCTATTCATGGCAATTAGAGGGTTGATAATTGTTTGTAGCTGAGAATCAACCTGTCCAAACCGGACTTGCATGATACTTTCAATCATAGCGCGTCGTTCCCTTTCTACACCTTCTTGTCGTCCTTCTTGTCGTCCTTCTTGTCGTCCTTCTTGTCGTCCTTCTTGTCGTCCCTCTTGAAGTCCCTCTTGAAGTCCTTGTTTTTTGAGTGCTTCTAATTGTTGTTGATACATTTCCGATAATTTCATAATCAACTCCTGATCATCTTTATCAATATCGTGTTCTTGTCGTTGACGTGCAGATAACACAGCAATTAGGTTATGTACCAATTGTATGACATCCGCAAGGAAGGGACTATTATTTGCCAGTGCTTCTAATTCTTCAACCGCTTGTCGTTGTACTTTCCCTTTCCCTAAAATTCTCAGAAATAGGGTTTCTGGTGTGTTGGGGAGTTGGTGAATCGCAATAATTACGGTTTTTAAGCCTTCTCCCAAAAAATAAATCCCTTTTCCCCAGTTTTCTTCATCTCCAGTTGTATTAAAACTTGTGAGAAGTTCCGCTGACGCAGTAGGAGAAAAAATCCATAGCCGGGGTAATTCGGCTTCATTTATACGGTTATTATTGCGATTAGATTGACGCTCTATGTCTCCATGGATGTCAAATAATTTACCCATGCAACTGCGAATTTCACTTTTAGTGACAGCATTACGGAATGGTTCAAATATAGCATAATTTCTCACCATCCGTCCCAATATTCCTAGGGCTTCCAGGCTTTGTGTTGGTTGGGGTGAAGGAATAAATACAACGTCAATTTGTCTGACTTCTGCTGTGATATCTTTACTGGTTTCTACTTGACCATAGGGTGTTAATAGTTCAGTTAGATATTGTTTGGCAAATTGATCATGGATAAAGCGAGTCATTTAAGTTGATTTGAAGACAGAAATATGAATTTAACACTAACTTTGAAATTGAGAACAAAAATGACGAGAACGCCCACCTAATTTAATGCGTTGGATAACATTACCACAAACCTTACGAAGTTCGCCAGTGCGGTAAGCTTCACCGCCATAATTACCATTAACGCCTTTAACACTCAATAAATTCATCAACAGAAAATAGTGAAGGTATTGTTAATTACCATTGATTAATCTCTACTTATAGGATAAGAAATGTGGGGTTTTTATATCGAAATATTAAGGAATATTGCATTTCTATCAAAACATAGAGCTATAGAAGGAATTCAGCCAAAAGTCCGTGATAGGATACTTTGGGAAAATGTTTATAATTGGGAGAAAACCTTTGACACTACGGGTTGCTGTTGTTGGTTCAGGACCTGCGGGTTCATGCGCTGCTGAAACACTAGCTAAAGCTGGGATTGAAACCTATTTATTTGAGCGGAAGCTAGATTACGCCAAGCCTTGCGGGGGTGCTATTCCCCTCTGTATGGTGAAGGAATTTGACTTACCTCCAGAAATTATTGACCGTCAAGTCCGCAAAATGAAAATGATTTCTCCCTCTAATCGTGAGGTTGATATCAATCTAATAAATCAAGATGAATACATAGGAATGTGCCGCAGAGAAGTGTTGGATGGCTTCTTGCGAGACCGGGCGGAAAAATTAGGGGCAAATTTAATTAACGCCACTGTTCATAAAGTTGATATTCCTGCCGGCAAGTCTGACCCCTATACAATCCACTACGTTGACCATACAGGAGAAGGAGCGCAGGGCGTTACTAAAACCCTGAAAGTGGATTTAATCGTTGGTGCGGACGGGGCAAATTCCCGCATTGCTAAGGATATGGGTGCTGGGGATTACAATTATGCGATCGCTTTCCAAGAACGTATTCGTCTTCCCCAAGACAAAATGGCCTATTACAATGAACTCGCCGAAATGTACGTTGGCGATGATGTTTCTACCGACTTCTACGCTTGGGTATTCCCCAAATATGATCACGTAGCGGTAGGTACTGGCACAATGCACATCAACAAAGCCAGAATCAAACAATTCCAAGCTGGTATTCGCGCCCGTGCTTCTGAAAAACTAGCCGGCGGTGAAATCATCAAAATAGAGGCACACCCCATCCCGGAACATCCCCGTCCCCGTCGCGTTGTTGGACGCATAGCCTTGGTAGGAGATGCTGCTGGTTATGTTACCAAGTCTTCTGGTGAAGGTATTTATTTTGCGGCTAAATCTGGCAGAATGTGCGCCGAGGCCATTGTAGAAGCAGCTAACGGCGGTGCGCGGATTCCCACAGAAGCCGACCTCAAAGTATACCTGAAACGTTGGGATAAGAAATACGGACTCACCTACAAAGTATTAGACATTCTCCAAAACGTCTTCTATCGTTCCGATGCTACCCGCGAAGCATTTGTAGAAATGTGTGATGACATGGATGTACAAAAGCTAACTTTTGATAGTTATCTTTATAAAACTGTAGTTCCCGCTAACCCCTTCACCCAATTAAAAATTACTGCCAAAACTCTTGGTAGCTTAATTCGTGGTAACGCCCTTGCGCCCTAAAAGGGGACATGAGAAGCCCAGAAATAAATTTTGGGCTTCTTTTTTTCTGGGTGAATAAATTACATATTATTTTTGTTTCACTCACCCAAATTAATCGCGGGATTCCTCTTAAAAAATCCCCTGGGCATCAATTTAAAACCAACGCGGTGAGTTGGCATTACAGGCCAATCTTCTGGACGGGGAATATGAGTGATTCCCATTGTGTACCAGACAACTAGATCTTCATTATTCACAGATTCATTATCACCAATATATTTTGGTAAACCCTCCCCCAATTGCGTTTGATTGGGATAGTCTCCACCTGCATACATTTCATTGGGTTTATATTTTGTCACCCAAAAATGATGAGTTGCAAAACCTGCTTTTTTCCTAATATTGGCACCTTCTACCGCATACAAAATTGTATTTCCTCCTGGCATTAACATATATGCAGGTGAAACACCTAAATTATTTTGTTTATTTGCACTAGCAATCATCCATTCTCGACTGTGTTGAATATCCATATCACGCACAGCAGATTTTTCGGTTTTTAGTGGAGTATCTTCTACAGTTATGGCATTGCCTAACGGGTTTTTATCACCCATTGGTAACGCTTCTACATTCATTTCCATTACAGAATTAGCTTGTCCATCTATATCTAAATCTAAGCGATAATTGAAAAAATGCTGATGATTTACACCAAAGATATTTTTAGCTAATAATCTGCCAAATGACTTATTTTCAGTTTGTTTTATGCTGGCTGTTCCCTGGACTAAATCAATTCCCGTTAACTCATTCTCTACTTCTAAAGTACCGTCTTGCCTAAATATCCAATTGATACTGTAATCATAGTTATCAACTGTTGCCATCATTTTCATGACTAATTCACGATTACGACGGATATATTTTTGTTGATTTCTGTAATTAAAATGTTTCCACAGGATACCGTTATCTCTTTCATAGATACCAATTAATCCAGGTATGGTAAAAGGTTCTCCTTCAGGATTAGCAAACACTGTATTTAATAAAACTCCATTTTCAGGAATTTCTTTACCTAATTCTAGTTTATTCGCTAATAATCCCAAATTATATTCTCCCACATCAAAGGCATTACGAAATGACCAATTGGGCTGAGGATGACCGTAAGGAACTGCCATTTCTGAAAGACTACCACGATATAAAATTGATCTATCTTTTTCACCATCATTATATTTGACAAGATACAAAACTAAACCTTCGCGGGGGTGCATTAAATAACGAAATTTCCAACCTTGCCAAGTAATTTCATTACCTTTAATTTGGAAACTTGTTCCTTCTGGTTGATTAATATTTAATGTTTTTGGTGGTGCAATTACTTGACTAGAAGCATTAACATCATAATCCCAATTTTCTTGGGAAAGAGGAACTATCCCATTATCAACAAAGCTATCAACTTCACCTTTATTTAAATTAACTGTAACTAAAACGCCTTCTATGGGACGGGCATAAAAATTCCAATGTTTACCTTGATAATAAGATAATGCTCGACAAATTCGATTACCAGATTTTGCTTCTGCTTTATTGAGTATTCCTGCTCCCCAACAACTTATTTCTACATTTTTAAAATCTTTAATTCCCCGTTTTTGCATAGCTATTTGCCAACGTAAATCTGATTTTACGACTTCGTTAGCTATGGCATAATCTGGGTTTAAAATAGCAGGTTGTCCGTGAGGTATTTCTTGCCAGGAAGTGAGATTTTTAGTATTTAAATTAACTGTTCCAGTAAAGGTTTTATTCAGTTCGATTTCATAAACTTGCAAAAAAACCTGGCGGAGAAATGATTTACCAGGTGTAAAATTTAAGACTGCTTTTTTATCGGGTTCTTGTAAGGAAATTATGGGAAAAATTGCGGTTTCACTGAGATTTTTTTGCTCTTTAACTATGGTAACTGCTGTATTAATTTCTTGTTCTGTTAAGGGGTTGAGAGGGTGTGGAATTATCGCTTCTTCAGCTAATACAATGTTAGAAAATCCCCAGCAGATATTAATGAAAATAATAATGCTAATAGTTAGCCTGTAAAAAAGATTTAGCCTCTTAATCATCTTGCACATTTTTCTGAAAAAGTACATTTATTGATTCCTCAACTAAAGATGAGAAACAGTAAGATTAAGAGGATATTTTAACTTTCCTCGTTCCCATACTCTGTATGGGAATGAATTCTAGAAGGCTCTGCCTTTAATAATAGTAGAGGCAGAGCCTCTGTGATAGCATTCCTAGTCAGAGACTGGGAACGAGATAATTTACTTATATAGAAACTAAGCGACGTAAAGATTCAGCCCGACGTTTAGCAACGGGGTTATTAGGTGATAATTTGAGTGTTGCTTCATACATTTCCAAGGCTTGAGCATTCAATTTTTTCTTCTCATAAGCGTGTCCGAGATTATTTAAGGCTGATACATAATCTGGGTTCAATTTAATCGCTTCTTTGTACTGACGAATTGCTAAGTCATATTGCTCTTGAGCAAAGTAAACATATCCCAAACCGTTGTAAATGGGAGCAATAGATTCTTCTCCCTCTTCTTCGGCTGCTTTGAGAGATTTTTGAAATAGGGGTATGGCTTGACTAAATACTTTTTTTTCTGAATAGATACTAGCTAATTCATAATATTCTTGAGCCGTACCTTTTTCTTTAGTTAATTTGTTTTTTAACTTACCTAGAGAGTTTTCAAGTTTGCGGGTTTTGAATACTTGACGAAAAACACTCACACCTGCAAATGCAAGTAAACTAACAAAAATTGACAGATAAATGACGACTAAATTGCTATCCATTTTCTACAAATACAAATTATTAAAATACCCTATCTATTATCAGTTATTAGGTTGTATATTTCTCACTAAATTACGACAATCCCCAATATTCTATCCGTTCTTTTAGCCAACCTGTAACTGTATAACGAGCGATCGCTTCATTCACGTTACGTCTTAACTCATCATACTGCAATCCCTTTGGCATAACTACAGATAATGGTTGTGCTGATAATTTAGTTGTCAATATGTGATATTCAGGATGTACTTGCACCCAACCACTAAGAACGCTGACATCCGCTGCAAAGCCATCTACTTGATTATTTTCTATTTTTTCCCAGCCTTGGGCGTAGGAGTTTACACCGACTAATTCAGCAGATGGTGTAAAATATTTTAAGTATCCAACAGTGCTAGAGTTGTTGAGAACGGCTATTTTCCCTTTGTCTATATCTTTTAATTCTTGAATAGATGTATTTTTTGTAACTATTGCCGCCCCATCATAATAATAAGGAACACTGAAGCTAACAATGCGGGAACGTGACTCTGTGGCTGTGACTCCAGCAATAGCCAAATCAACTTGTTGATTAAATACTAATGGTAAGCGATCGCTATTGGCTACTGGTTGCAATTTCACAGCATCAGCTTTACCCAACAAATCACTGGCCAAATGTTTGGCTAAATCAATCTCTAACCCTTGTAAATTGCCCTTGTCATCCCTAAATCCCAAAGGACGAAGATTATCCTTAACTGCCATATTTAAATAGCCTCGCTGCTGAATTTCCGTCATTGTTGCGGCAGATGCAGTTAAATTTCCACTGAGAAAAGACAGCCAAAAAATCAAAAATAGGGTAGCGGATAATACCAGATGTAACTTATTCATAATCGCTCTGCGTTTTACTCCAATTAAAAATGCCAAAAAGTTTCTTGATTTTTAATTTTCAATTTTCCGAAGTGCCATCTGTTACATCCGTTATTCATCCGTTGCCACCTTTATCCGTTAACCGAGTTAGCGAGTTCCGCAATTTTAGCGAAGCTTGCAGGATCAAGAATTGCCAATTGTGCCAACATTTTGCGGTTTAGTTCCACATTGGCCTTTTTCAAATTACCAATCAAACGGCTATAGCTTAAACCGTGTTGTCTAGAAGCTGCGTTAATCCGTGCTATCCACAGACGGCGAAAATCACGCTTCTTCTTTTTGCGATCGCGGTAAGCACTGCGAAGCGCCTTCATTACTTGTTGGTTAGCGGTTCTAAACAAAGTTGAGTGAGAACCACGGAAACCTTTAGCTAGTTTGAGAATTTTATTGCGGCGTTTACGAGCTACATTACCGCGTTTTACCCGAGTCATATCTTATTACCTGTGATATTTTACAAATATGGAAGCATTAAACGCACGTTAGGTTCGTCTCGTTCATGAACAATTGCCATTTTGGACATATTGCTCTTTTTGCTAGAGGATTTATGCTCTAATAAGTGGTTTTTGAACGGTTTACGGCGGACGATTTTACCGGTACCGGTGACGCGGAATCTCTTCGCCGCAGCCTTGCGAGTCTTTAATTTAGGCATGGTCTGGCTTTAATTCAACACAATCTACTATTATATATGAGAAAAGGCAAATTGTATGCCCCCTTGGCAAGATCGGTAAGGATTCCCAGGACATAGCCATTATATTCATTCAAAATATTTTACCTCAAGACTTGACAAGGCGAAAATTTTAGTTTACACTAATGTTAGGAGTAGAAATCTGTCCGCGCATATATATTAAACTTTTGGATTGTCTGAATCAGGATTTACAGGATTTTAGGACTTACAGGATGTTGGTTTGCGGTGGAGATTTTTGATTTTCAGTTTTTTATATGATTCTTGACATCAAGACTTGACAAGATGCGATAATTGGTTTACACTAATGTTAGGAGTAGAAATCTATCCGCGCATATATAGTAAAATTTTGGATCGTCTGAATCAGGATTTACAGGATTTAAGGATGTACAGGATTGTGATATTATCATTACCTAAACTATCCTGATATGGCTACGCCACGCTTCGCTATCAGACAAATAAAAATATCCAACTTCCCACCAAAAATCATTCAACAACATCCTGTACATCCTTAAATCCTGGACATCCTGATTCAGACAATTAAACGCAGATGAACGCAGATAAACGCGGATGTTATACTGATTATTAATTTCTCTCCCAAATCCTGCAAATCCTAATTCAGACAATATGCAATCCTGGACACCTAACACCCCACTACAGAACGGACAGTATATCATTAAAAAAGTCATCGGTGGCGGTGGCTTTGGTGAAACCTATCTTGCAGAAGATACAGAAGAAAACAGGTTGGTTGTGATCAAAACCCTCAACCGGGAACAACAACAAAAACCAGACTTTACGGAAATACAAAAGAGGTTTAGAAAAGAAGCCTTAGATTTATCAAAATGCTATCATCCCCATATTGTCCAAGTTTACGACAATTTTCCCGAAGATGGACTTTGGGCTATTGTGATGGAACACATTGACGGTGATGATTTAGCAGCTTATGTGGAAAACTACACTGCTGAAAATGGTTACTTGTCAGAAACCGAAGCTTTGCGCTACATTGACCAAATTGGACAAGCTTTAGAATGTGTTCATGAACGGAAACTTTTACACCGAGATGTGAAACCCAATAATATTTTGTTGCGACGGGAAAGCAAGGAAGCAGTATTAATTGATTTTGGGTTAGCGCGAGAGTTTCAACCTGGTAAAATCAGAAGCATGACAGCGAAGAAAACGGAAGGTTATGCACCCATAGAACAATATGAACGGCGTGGAGATTTTGGTTATTATACTGATGTTTATGCTTTAGCTGCGACATTATATAGTTTATTAACGAATAGAGTTCCCATTCCTGCTAATTATCGCGCTGAGGAAGATGTCAAGTTATCACCACCGCAAAAATTTAATCAGAAAATTAGTGATAAGGTAAATGCTGCTATTCTCAAAGGGATGGAGTTAGAACCCCAAAACCGTCCGCAAACTGTGAGGGAGTTTCGGGAATTATTGGGTTTGCTGGTTAAACCTGTTGTGAATATTCCCACACCTCCACCTGTTAATTATGATATTCAACAACCCATTAATGTAGAGCCGATAATCCCTACCCATGGAACGTCTCTACAAACACCACCAAATAACCAAGAGCTACAATTAAAATCAGCAGTAGGAATGGACTACAGAAAACTGCACGACTTACTCAAAGCAGAGAAATGGAAAGAAGCAGATGAGGACA
>NZ_VIKZ01000066.1:0-7135 GCF_009711985.1 Dolichospermum sp. UHCC 0260
AATTGTACTGAGCTTGTCGAAGTATCTGTAACCTAAGTTGACACCAATGAGTACTGCTAAAATATTTATGCTAGAATATAGTCAAAGTGTCTAAAGTAGTCATTCTATGCAAACCTATAGTCTTACAGATGCTCGGAATAAGCACGGTGAAGTTTTTGACAAAGCCGCTATTGAACCAGTATTACTAACTAAACAATCACGTCCTAGTCATGTCATTATTTCCGCAGATAGCTACCAAAAATTAATTACTCGATTGCAAGAATTAGAAGATATGCAGTTAGTTCAAAATGCTGAAACTGCTTTGAGTCAATCAAAAATGGTAGGTACAGAGGCTTTTACATCTGCATTGGAGCATTTAGCTAATGGCGCGGCTTGATGGTTTAGCAACTGTTCTTGATTTCCTCAATAGACATCTCCGAGAATTAAATGTACGTGACTTGAAACCCTTGTAGAGACGTTCCATGGAACGTCTCTACGATCTTTTTAGGAGATGTCTAATGGGTTACAACCTAAAATAGCAGCGCAAATAGCAAAAAAGGTTTTGGCTTTGAATGTTGAACCTTTACCAAATGATAGTGAACAACTATCTGGTTATCAGGGTTTTTATCGAGTAGATAGTGGTGAATATCGAATTGTTTATAAATACTTTCCAGATCAAGATTTAGTAGAAGTAATTTTAGTTGGTAAGCGTAATAATGATGATGTTTACAAAAGATTGAAACGGTTATTGGAATAAACTCTTGGTTCTTCCACCAAATCTAATCCCAACATAGATATAAGCGTAAAAAATTAAGTAATGGGATAGAATTAATTACCGATGAGATTGGTTAATTTAGCGTTGCCTTTGGCGGGCGCAGCCATCGCTTCTGGTATCTCAGTCAACACCACCACTTTTTATCGCCCATTGAATAAAACTTTTTATCGGATATTCTTTTGTGCTTGAAATTTTTACACTAATAAGTTAACATGAAATATCATGAGAATTTCATGGAGAAGTAATAATGCTTGATGCACGGGAAATTTACCCCCTTTCAGACTTTCAACGCAATGCTAGACAGTTCATTGAACAAATACAGTCAAGTCACAAACCAATTATTCTCACCGTTAATGGTAAAGCATCCGTGATCATGCAGGATGCAGCATCTTATCAAGAATTACTCGATGAGTTAGAATTAGCAAGGTCAGCCGCAAAAATTCGCCAAGGCATAGCTGAATCTGCTGCTGGAAAGACAAAAGATGCGGTAGAAGCATTAGAAGAATTACGGTTAAAGCATGAAATACCCCGTTAGAATTACTCCAATAGCGCTAGAAGATGCGGAGGAATTTTACTTGTGGATGTCTCAAGATTCTCCTGTAAATGGGGCTAATTGGTTTAATGGATTACTTGCTGCAATTGATACTCTTTCTTCCATGCCTCACCGTTGTCCGGTTGCACCAGAAAAGGAAATAGTAGGCCAAGAAATCCGATATCTTCTCTATTCCAAACGCTATCGGATTCTTTTTGGCATTGAAGGTGATGCTGTTGTAATTTATCACATCCGGCATACATCCCAACAATGGATGACACGAGAAGAATTTTTGAGACAACCTTATAGAAATATCGAAAATACCGAACCAGAAAAATCAACTTAAGCTACAAATCGGTTATCAGCAAAAGCAAATAAAACATTTACTTAAAAAGGAACTCATAAATGATTATTGTCATGAAGGTTGGTTCCCCACAGGAAGAAATAACTCGCATTACAACAGAACTATCTAGCTGGGGACTAACACCAGAAAAAATTATTGGTCAACATAAAGTAGTCATTGCTTTAGTTGGGGAAACTGCGGATTTAGACCCGCCCCGCATTCAAGAATTGAGTCAATGGATTGAGCAAGTATTACGAGTGGAAGTACCCTATAAACGAGCCAGTCGCCAATTCCGTCATGGAGAAGCTTCTGAAGTGGTGGTGAATAGTCCTCAAGGTGATGTGGTGTTTGGTGAACATCATCCTTTGGTAGTTGTCGCTGGACCCTGTTCTGTGGAAAATGAAGAAATGATTGTAGAAACGGCGCTGCGGGTAAAAGCTGCGGGAGCGAAGTTTTTACGCGGTGGGGCATATAAACCTCGTACTTCACCTTATGCTTTTCAAGGTCATGGTGAAAGTGCTTTGGAATTGTTAGCTACAGCCCGAAAGGTCAGCGGACTGGGGATTATTACAGAAGTAATGGATACGGAAGACTTGGAGAAAATTGGCGAAGTTGCTGATGTGATTCAGGTGGGGGCGAGAAATATGCAGAATTTTGCCATGCTCAAGAAGGTAGGAGCGCAACCGAAACCAGTGCTGTTAAAACGGGGTATGGCGGCAACTATTGAAGATTGGTTAATGGCGGCTGAGTATATTTTAGCGGCGGGTAATCCCAATGTGATTTTGTGTGAACGGGGAATTAGAACTTTTGACCGTCAATATACTCGCAATACCCTAGATTTATCGGTTGTGCCAGTTTTGCGAAAATTGACCCATTTACCGATTATGATTGATCCTAGTCATGGTGTGGGTTGGTCTGAGTTTGTTCCTGCTATGGCGAAGGCAGCGATCGCTGCGGGTACAGATTCGCTAATGATAGAAGTACATCCCAACCCAGCTAAAGCCTTATCGGATGGACCCCAATCTTTAACCCCAGACCTGTTTGATAAATTAATGTCAGAATTATCCGTAATTGGTCACCTCATGGGACGGTGGCCAAATTAACGCCCCCATTCGCTTTTTAATATCCAATCCAAGACAATTCAGGGCGCAGACCCTGCGCCCCTACAGTAGGATATCACTATTTTCTAGAACTGTTTCATCTAGGCTTTCTTTAACCCTACGGATTGGTAAATTAGCAATTAAAGCCGTTGTCCGTTGGCTGCTTTCTAGGGAAAACTCCAAACCATCTGTTTCTATTTCGACATAGCGACAAACGATTTCCAGGATTTCCTGACGCATTTTTTCTAAAGTTTGGGGGTCTAAGTCCGTACGGTCATGGGATATTACCACTTGCAGACGACGTTTAACATCATCGCGGCTGTTATCGGGACTACGAGCAAAAAATTTTTCTAAAATTTCAAGAATCATTGCGGGTATGTGTAAGGCAGAAACACTGGCAAATAAATTAAACAATTTTTGACCACAACATCTTTCTCAACCGAGAGAAGATACTTTTACTAGATGAGTCAAGCTCCAGAAATTCGACAGTTTCCCCTTCCAATCTCCGAGCAATATTCTCAAAAGCGGTGGCAGCTAAAGAGGGAGTGTCTGATAATACTAAAGGTTCGCCCCGATTGGTAGAGACAATCACCCGCTCATCGTCGGGGATGACTCCAATTATGGGAATGGCGAGAAGTTCCTGAACGTCCTGTACAGACATCATATCATTTGCCTCTACCATTGCTGGTCTAATTCTATTAACTATTAAGTTAATCTTTTTGACACCTTGGGCTTCGAGTAATCCTACTACCCGGTCAGCATCACGGACAGCGGAAATTTCGGGAGTGGTGACAATCAGGGCTTCTTTGGCTGGTGCAGTCGCATTTTTAAACCCCATTTCAATTCCTGCGGGGCAGTCAATCATTACATATTCGTACTTTTGTGCTAGGGCATTTACCAGTAACTTCATTTGGTCAGGTGTGACGGATTCTTTATTGCGATGTTGGGTAGCTGGGAGGAGTACCAAATTAGGTTGTCGTTTATCTTTAACCAAAGCTTGTTCTAGACGACACTCCCTAGCCAAAACTTCCACCGCTGTATAAACAATCCGATTTTCTAGTCCCAGAAGTAAATCTAAATTTCTCAGTCCGAAATCTGCATCAATTAAGGCTACTTGTTTGCCTATTTTGGCTAAAGCCATTCCTAAATTAGCTGAAACTGTGGTTTTACCCACTCCCCCTTTACCGGAGGTAATGACAATAATGCGGGTCATGATAATGCTTTATGAGAGTTCAGGGAACAACAATAAAATATTTAAAGCTATTGATTGATTCTAACTTTAGTAACCTAACAGAAATTAATTACATATACAGCATATTGCAGGTAAATGAGGTACAAATTTTAATCATCAAGCCTTGCACCGAAAGGATTTTACTGCTGAATGTTGAAAGCTGCTGTAGATTCTTAACTAAGCAAGAATTTTAGATCAGATTTTGTGTAACTAATTGCGTCCGACTACTTAATTGACTGCGGGAAAAATCAGCGGCTTTAACAATGCGAATTCCTTCAGATGTAATATGTGCAACTTCAGGAAAGAAGCTGGTGAGGGTTTTTTCTGGTGATCTAGCGACAGCATCAGCAATTCGCAATTGGGTTGGTTCCATTTGCAAGGCCATGATCAGAGATTCCCGATTCCCACCGGCACCAGCATGGGCAACTCCCCGCAATCTTCCCCAAATGAGAATATCCCCATCGGCAATGACGATACCACTAGGATTGATATCTCCTAAGATAACTACCGTACCGGGATGACGAATTTCTACACCTGATCTCACTGTCATTTGCAGATAGAGGGCATCTGCTAGGGCGCTGGGAGTCGGTTGAATATCGGAAGTGAGGGATGTGTGGAGTTGGGTTTGTTCTACGGAATAACCCAGGGTACAAGCAGCGATCGCCGTTTGTCTCCGACTGGTAGCTACGGATTTTAGTTGAATTTGGTATGTATTTAAAGTTTCTGCCAAATCTTGCAATTGTCTATTATCTAACAATCTATCTTTTGCTACTAGATGCAGGGATGTATTTGGTTTCCGTAAGCGATCGCCTGCATTGAGACGCTGTTTCATTTGTTGCCAAATTTCCCACCAATTGAATTCTGATGGTGATACTTGAGATTCCGTGGGCAAAATCAATAATAGTCGCTCTCCTTCAGTTTTTAACTGAACTTGAATATTATGATCTACCTTTTGTCCTAGTAATTCTAAATCAGCACTTGGTAAATCAGATAAAATCGAACCAGATTCCCCCCCATTAGGCATATTAGATTCTGGATTTTCAGCAGCAGAATTACCTTTTAAAAAGGCAATTACTGAATTTAACTCTGAATTAGGGATAACAGGATCAGATTCTACTTTATGATCAGCAAAATCTGGATTGATATCGCCAGAGTTAGAATTATTTACCTCTTGATCAACTTGATGAAAAACTGATTCTGATTTAGAAAATTCAGCCTTTATTTCCTCAGATTTAGCAGAATTACCAGCATCTACATTATTTTCGACAGAATGAGAATTATTTACCTCTTGATCAACCTGATGAGAAATAGATTCTGAATTAGGAAATTCAGCCTTTATTTCCTCAGATTTAGCAGAATCAGAATTCATGCAGCACTAGCCAAAATACACTAAAATTTGAGATTTTCATAAAAGATTGAGAATGGGTAATTGGTAATTGGTAATTGGTAATTGGTAATTGGTAAGACTCTTGCCTCTTGCCTCTTGCCTCTTGCCTCTTGCCTCTTGCCTCTTGCCTATTCCCTATTCCCTATCAATCTTTGATAAACCGTTCCCAAAGCATCAGCATTGCCGACATTACCGGGAAACAATACAACTGGCAAATTAGGAAACAGGGGATGATCAGATGGTGTAATTACCATTGAACAGCCTGCTAAAATTTGACCAAGTAATCGGGCTGAAGTTAAAGCCAGTCCCGTACTGAGAACATCATTAGAAGTAATACCCCCCTTACTGATGAGAAATCCTAGATCAGATGGTAAACCCTGGACAATATCCATAAGTAAAGCGGAAACTGTACTGCCAAAATCTAACCTAGTTTTGACATCTTTAAAAGCCAATTCCTGCCGACTAGTATAAATTACTGGTGTTTTACCAGCATTATGTACTACTTTGACATTTTCGAGAATCTCCGTTAGCAGTTTAGCAGATTCATTTACCCCACCATCAATTAATCTGCCAACATTAACTTCTATGCCTACCGTTCCCTCAACTTGTAATAATGATTCTAACTGTTGAGTTGTCTTTTTAACGTGAGAACCCACAATAATTGCACCAGGTTTACCATCGCGCACATATTTTGCCATACTTTCAGCAGCAATGGGTTGGGGTGGTAAGGCAGCCAAAGCTGTTAAAATACTCGCAGCAGAACGGAATAAAAACCGTTTTCCCCGACTTGCGGCTGTTAATACATCTACCGCAAAGATATTAAGATCATCTTGATGTTCTCCGTCTACGACACCACAGTGATTATTCTCAAGTTGTAACAAGCTTTCTAAACTACCAGCACGGATATCTGCGAGTAAAAATCTAGTAACAGTACCTTCTTTAATCCGTCCCTTGGTTTTTTCTTCCACATATTTAGGCAGATAGCTGTAATTATATCCAAAGACAGAATCACGAGCAAATTCTGTTTCATGTACGGGAGTGGGAACACCATCAATAATTAGATAGTGAATACTATCGCGGGTAATTCTTCCCCCTTCAAAAAATGCCGGCACAAGAAAATGAGCATCAAATGGACCGAGTTCTTCAGCAATAACATCAGTTTCTATAGGATAATGTCCGCGTAAGGTGGAGTCAGAACGACTAACTACGAGAAAATCCTCTATTTTTTCGGCTGCTAAGGCAAGTTTGAGGTTATGACAAACTTCTCTAGTTACAAATGCGGCTGCTTCTGGAGTCAGAGAACGAGTATTAGTTAAAATAAAGAAAATGGGAGCATCATCTTTTAATCCTAAACGTAAAGTTTCTACATCCCAACGCATTAATAATAAACAACTATGGACGGTTTGTGAACCAGTGGGATCATCATCAAGGACAATTATTTTAGGTTGGTTATTCATTTTAGGAAATCTAAACTAGACTTTCTGTAATTTTCACAAGTTCTGCTTGCACATCTAAGGCAATCTGTAATGATTGATTAAGAAGTTGAGCATATTCACTAGCTTGACTACTAACTGGTAAGGTTTGCAGATTAGCTAAATTATTTACCACTAAATCTTGGTTATTAGCAAGCAATTTTTTATTATCGCGCAAAATCCGTTCACTTTTTAAGGCGCGAAGTAAATCTTCTCTAATCAGTTATAGTGCAGATATTACCTGTTCTCTGTCGCTAATGCTACTTTGGGAGTTACCAGAATTAGTCAGTTGATCATGAATATCTATAGCTTGAAC
>NZ_VIKZ01000066.1:7379-21380 GCF_009711985.1 Dolichospermum sp. UHCC 0260
CTCACGCGGGCATCTTGCCCGCACTACCAAAAACCCGTCAAAATAAATTTGACAGACTACTAGTAGGATTGTCAGTGCGTGGGGACAGATTTTTTCCGCCAGAGCGATGTCTAGGACGGGCTATGCCAACGCCCCAAAACCAGCCAAATAATCAGGAGCAGTTTTAACCCCCAAAATAATTTTTGTAACAATTGCCACAATTTCTTAAATTTGCCCTGAAAATGAATTAATTAAGATAAATTTTTAATAAAACTTTAACTATCTATTGATGTAAATCTCAGCTACTAAGCCAAGAAAGTGCTATGGTGAAGAAGATAATTGGGCATTTACAAATGACACTCACCTAAGTGTTAAATACTCGTGTTGTTCTGTAAAAAAACTGATAAAATCGAACCGTATTTGTTAACCAACAAATACAATATCTGACTCATCATTAACAAAAAACCAAAAGATAGATGAAGTATCAAGGTTATTAGGATAAAAAAAACTAGAAAACATCAGAAAATTCTGATTGATAAACTGTCAAAAACACAACTATTTCAGCTAATATACATGAACCAATCTGTGAAACGTTACTCACCGCTCCAAGCTGCCCTGATTGGTGGAGCGATCGCCACAACTGCTACTATATCCGTATTTGGTCAAGCTTTGACACGCTCAGTTCATGCGGCTTTACAAGACAGTCCGAAAGCCTTAGTTGACCAAGTTTGGCAGTTGGTGAATCGTGAATATGTTGATGAAAAATTTAACCAACAAGATTGGCAAGCAATCAGACAAAGCCTATTAAGTAAAGACTATACTTCTAAAGACGAGGCTTATGTAGCAATCCGCGAAGCTTTACAGAAACTAGGTGATCCCTACACCCGGTTTATGAACCCCAAACAATATGAATCCTTGACTAGTCAAACATCTGGGGAAGTATCCGGGATTGGGATTCGGATGCAACTAAACGAAAAAACCAAACGCCTGACCGTTATTGAAGCGATAGAAAATTCTCCAGCCCTGAAAGCCGGACTCAAATCAGGTGATGAGATTATCGCAATTGATGGTAAATCTACCCTGAAAATGAGCGTGGAAGATGCCTCAAAGTTGATTCGTGGGCAGATAGGTACTTCTGTTAGTTTGGATTTAGAAAGAGCAAATAACAAATTTAAAGTTAAATTAACCAGGGTGACAATAGAAGTTCCCACAGTCCGATATACCCTCAAACAAGAAGCTGGTCGGAAAGTTGGGTATATTAGATTACAAGAGTTTAGCTCTCATGCCGCTGATCAAATGCGTGTAGCCATTCGCAAGTTGAACGACCAAAAAGTTGATTCCTACGTTTTAGATTTGCGAGGTAATCCTGGTGGTTTGTTAAATGCGAGTATAGAAATTGCCAGGATGTGGTTAGATGACGGTCATATCGTCAAAACCGTAGACCGCAAAGGATCGAGCGCTCAAACACAAGCTAATCGGACAGCCATTACCAAACTACCTTTAGCAATTTTAGTTGATGGTAATTCCGCCAGTGCTAGTGAAATCCTCACCGGCGCACTCAAGGATAATAAACGGGCTGTAGTTGTTGGTAGTCAAACCTTCGGTAAGGCTTTGGTACAGTCAGTCCATGAACTAGGAGACGGTTCAGGTTTAGCAGTGACTATTGCCCATTACTATACACCCAATGGTACAGATATCAATCATAAAGGGATTGCCCCCGATATCAAGCTAGACTTGACCCAAACTCAAGAACGCCAATTAGCTTCTAATCCGAATTTAATTGGTACAAATAGCGATCCCCAATATACCCGTGCCATTGCTGTTCTTTCTAATGGCAAATTAGCACAATCAGTGACAAATCAAAATCCTCAGTCTATTAGTGTCAATGCTAAAGACTTGAAGTTTTAGCATTTTGTGTAGGTTGGGTGAAGCGATAGCGCAACCCAACGCTCATGTTGGTTTATGGCTAACGCCTCCCGTCAGAGATACGTACCATTGCTGGGCGAAAGTAAACGTTCCACAACCCAACCTACGAATCAAGAGTTAATACAGAAATTTCCTATCTTCTTCTACTACCAAAACCGGAAGAACGGCGACTTGAAGAACGGCCACCACTACCAAAACCACTACCAGAATTGCGGCGAGTAGAGCTAGAATTACCAGAAGGTGTAAGGGTACTACCACCAAAACCAGAACCAGAAGCTCGTCCAGTTGTTGTAGTCCGGTTCGCGGTTCCTGAAGACGAATTTCTGATGTTTCCTGTAGTGCGGAAAGTGGTGCGATTTCTCACTGCTGCGGGTGGTTCATTGTAGCGAGAACGGTAACTAGAAACAGCCGAATCATAGCTAGAACCATAGCCACCATGACCATTCATGATCCCACCTGGCTGATAAACGGGGGGAACATAATATTGAGGTCTAAACAACATACTACCAATAGCTTGACCAGCGACGTTACCAACTAAAGCTCCTGCAAAAGGGGCCCAAAAGCTACTTTGTTGGCGCACAATCACAGTTTCCGGTTGTCCGGTTTGGGGATTGTTTCTGGTTTCGGTGACGTTGTGGACGTACTCCAGTTTGAAGTCCTCGGTCATGTATAAGACTGGCTGACTATTTTCTACTTTTAAGTAAGTTTTCTTACCTGCTTTGATTTCATCATCAGTCAATCGTGCCATTTGCAGCTTTTCTGTGGCAAAGCTGGGGGGATTGTTATTGAGTAAAAACAAGGTATACTCACCATTGGCATCATTGTATGTACCCTGTTGTACTTCATACTGACCATCATTTAACTTGGTGGGAGTAGCAGTTTGGCTAATATTCTTAGTTGGAGAATTAGCTTGGTTTCCTCCCCCGCAAGCGACAGTTGTTAAGCACAAAGTTAAGGCTAAACAAACAACTGTAAGTTTACGTAGTATACTGATAATCATTGTGTTCATGTTTGTTTTCGGGTACTAATTACAGACTAACGAATCATTTACAGTGGGATCAATTCTGGATAATATTCCAATAATTGATCACTGGAAAGTTCATCACCTAATTGGGCTGGAGAAAAATGCACTTGGATAGCGCGGAGTTTATGTTTGTAGTGTAGATTAATTACGGCTTTAAAGGCTGCTTTCAAAGCTGGGATGTTAGCTAAATCAGTTTCTAACTCGGGAATTTCCCCTTCAGCCGCGACTGTAATCATGACAACGATGTTACGGGTGACAGGAAGTGATAAGGGCTGATTTGAGGAAGTGGAATTAAAATCAAGATTAGCCCCATATCTTTGGGCTGAGTCTGTGAATAGTTCATTGACATAATCTCCTGCTTCCCCTTGATTCCAAAAGACATCACCTTCATTAGCAGCAGCAAACCAATATTCATCATATTGTAGGAAAGTTTGGCACAGTTGCACCAATTCTTCTCCTAAAATATCCAGATCACCGTCAGCATTAATCGCTGTTCTAGCACTACTGTTGAGGACACCTAAGATTGGCGCTACTTCTTCTCCGTTTAAATGCAAGAACAAACGACAGACAATATAGCGAGTTTTTCCCATCATGCGATTAAACATTTTTTGTCTCCTGTAATTTCAGTAGATGTTGTTCACAACTGGATACTTACCTTTTTAATTTTAGTAGTCAGGAGTTAGTGGAGTATTGTTGTCTCAACTCCTTTTTGATTTTCTATATCTATAGGTGGACGCACACACAGATACATCAAAGCTCCAAACACAGGAATGATCGCAAATAACCAAAATAACTGATTATTTTGCCAACCTCGTCTTGTCATATCATCTCCTAACAACGTGGGAAATAATAGACTCAAGATGATAAAATCCAAACTCATGACGTGAATAAATCGGCTGGTTTCCCACTGTTGTCGAAAATTATCCCAGTCTCCCTGTAAACTATAGGTAAATAAAACCGCCGCACCTAAAGTTAATAAAATTCCAAAAATGCGAGAATCTAGTAATTTGAGAAATAATTTTTTTTCCCCTACAAACTTTTGATTGGGTTCTCTTAAAGCTAAATATGGTAAAAGCCCAAAAGCCCCAATAGCAAAAGCAGCACTAGCAAATGGCCAAGCAGGTATTTTTTGACCTCTACCATCAAAAAATACCACTGCACTATATATAAAAGGCCAAATTCCCATGATATTAAATAAACATATAATCAGCGGATTAATCCCTTGCCAATTTCCTGTAGAGAGATTTTTTATCAACTCAAAAGTATCCGGTTGTTCAGGAGGAGCAAAGAAAAAGGCATAGGAAACAAATCCTAGCCATAGTAAGCCAAAAGTGATTTTTCTGATCATGAATTTATGGAAATTAACTAAAAGCTTCCGAGAGATAATTTGCTGCTGCTGCGACCACAGCGATCGCACTCTCATAGTCTAACCTAGTTGGACCTAAAACTCCCACACTTCCCACTGGCACAGAACCCCGACGATAAATAGCAGAAATCAAAGTACAGGTGCGAATAGGTTCAAGAGGATTTTCTGTCCCAATCCGCACCGTTACTTTAGACTTATTTGTATCATCCATTTCTGTTTTTTCACAAATTAAATGCCAAAGTTGGTCTTGTTCTTCTTCCAACAATTGCATAATTGTCTGTACCTGCTGTACTTGAGAAAACTCAGGTTGTCGTAAGACTTCTCCAATCCCCCGCACCATAATTTGTGTAGTCGTTGGTGCAAGAGCGCGATGAGTCAATTCTACCAAAGAACTTTTCAAAAATTCGCCATAAACTCGAAATTCCTGATCTAATTCACTCCAGTCAAGGTAGCCTAATTCTAATAAACTCCTTCCTCGTAAATGACTATTCAAAAAGTTAGAAACTATCTGCAATTGATGATCAATTACCTCCGGTTCAGGTTTAGTTACTGATGATATTGAAAATAAATCCATCACCTTAGAATGGGTTTCATAACTATCTGTCACCACAATCAACATAATCTTCCCGGATTCAATTTGCACTAGTTGCAAATGTCGTAACTTTGCTGTCGTGGTTTGTGGCATAGTAATTAAAGTAATACAGCCGCTTAATGTTGCTAAAATTTGGGCTGCACCTTGTAATAAAGCCTCTAAACTCCAATCTTCCCAATGCAAATGTCTTTGTAATGCCGTTTCTACCTCTTTAGCTAAGGTTTCTGATGGTTTAATTAGTTGGTCAACATAAATCCGATAACCAGAATCAGAAGGAATTCTTCCCGCAGAAGTATGTGGTTGATAAAGTAACCCTGATTTTTCTAAAACACCCATCACATTGCGAATAGTAGCCGAGCTAATACCTAAATCAAATCCTTCAATTAAAGCTTTAGAGCCAACAGGCTCTGCTGTCGCAATGTAATGACGTATAGTCGCCCAAAGTATATTTTGTTGCCGATTAGTTAGATGGACTTGCATAGGTGATATTTTTACTGAAGGCAAACCTTAATCAAAATCTGAAAAAATGCGTGGTTTTTACCACCAAACCCCAAAAAAGTATTAATTATTAATTAATGCAAGATAGCAAATTATATACTTAATATTGTCCGCTTTATGTAAATTAAAAATTTGCAAGTAATATCAAAGGTTGTAGCTTTTTCCTTAGTCGTAATTTATATTTCTGTCACCGAAACTAGGTTGTTTCAGTGTCTAACTTACATAAATCTCTATCTTTTTCTGGATCATCTCATGACATCCTCAAATAAACTGTAATTTTAGCTACAGAATATTAGATGCTACTGCGTAAGTTGGGTAGCTATAAGTAGGTTGGCGTTGAAAATTGTCGTTATGGCAAGGCAAGAGGCAAGAGGCAAGAGGCAAGAGTGAAGAGGGTTTGGGCGATTTTACGTTTCTTTACACAGTTTGGTTTTATTGTGTTCACCTACTTAGTCGGAAAAATCCTCTTGATCAAGCTTTTCGAGGGTTGGGTAAGGTGGTGCGAACCATGCTTTTGCTGCTATTCTCTAGCGGTGATAGTACATATTCACTATATTAAATCTGCATTGGTTTTTCTCTCGGTTTTTGATGATGAACAAATGCGCGAAGATTACGGGTGGTAAATCATGACTTCACCACAAGCCCAAAGTGTTGCTCAAGAATTAGGTGATATTCTCCCCAATGATGAGAAATTACAGGCAGAAATTCACCGATTGAATCGGAAGAGTTTTATTCCCTTGGAACAGGTGAAAATGCTCCATGATTGGTTAGATGGTAAGCGACAATCACGGTAGTCTGGTAGGGTGCTAGGAGAGTCAAGAACGGGTAAAACTATGGGTTGTGATGCCTACAGACTCAGGCATAAACCTAAACAAGAAGCAGGAAAACCGCCAACTGTGCCTGTTGCTTATATCCAAATACCGCAAGAATGTAGTGGAAAGGAGTTATTTGCCGCAATTATTGAGCATTTGAAGTATCAAATGACAAAGGGAACGGTAGCAGAGATTAGAGATAGAACACTGCGGGTTCTCAAAGGTTGTGGGGTGGAAATGCTCAAGCCAAATATTTGAAATTTCCAATTATAAATGATATAATATAGGTGTGGGCGAACGTCGGCTTCATGCCGTGTGTTTGGGTAGCTTGTCTACTTAGACCTAGCCCACAAACCATTTTAGTTTATCTAGTAATAGCGGATTGGAATCGGTATACCACTCTCCATAGTTCTTATTTCGCCGATCATCTAAATCCATAATCACCCTGTATTTTTGAGCAAGTGGCATAAAATACTTATCTTCGTGACGTTCATATAATCTTTGTAAAGCCCATAGGTAGTAATCAACAACCTGCATTTCATGTGGTTTAGATAAATTTACCATCACAATTATCGTTCTAGCTCTCCCTTTATGATTTTTCCGGAAAAATATGGCGTAAATCCTTATCCTGATTAGGTTTGAGGCTTTAATATTCTCAAAAATAGGGATTCCTACGGAGCAATTCGTTATCGCTCTTAATTTAGATAAAACCCATATATAGCAATGGTTTTGGACATCTAAAAGTGATATTTAATCACAAGGGTAGCGGTAGAATCATAAATATTAAATGCCAAGTTTATCAAATAAAATCTTATTACGCAATTTTGCATCTTTGATAACTTTATCAAATGATAAAACTTCAATGTAAGCATTTGTATTTTTATTAAAGTTAAAATATCCATTTTGATCAGGAGTTATAATATAACCAAAAGTATTTTCTAAAATATTTCTGACATTACTTGTTAAATCGCAAATAACATAGACATAAAAAGGTGTTGTTGGAGTCACATGAATTAATCTGCCATTTCTATCTTCTAAATTATTAGCCCTTATTTTAGCAATATAAGAAGAGACTTGAGATATAGGATTTTCATCTTCTTTATCATAATCTTTTCTCATAGGTCTTTTAAATTCTACTATTGTTATAGAAGAATAAGGAGTATTTTGAGTATCAACAAGAAGAATGGGATTATTAAAAATAATAATATCTGGTCTGCTTGAGCTATCTACCCTAAGAGGATCTGGTAATTTATTTAAAGGAATATCAGATGACAAATGATAATGATAAGATAATCTTTCATCTATAATCCAAAGATTTTGTTTTTGAAAAGAATTTATATCATCTGAGGTAGCTCTCATAGGAAATATAATTTCATGAATTTCACTTTCCAAAGGATATCTATTTTCATCATTACGCGCAAGATGCCTAGTGAATAATTCAATTATAATTTTTCTATGAACAACATATTCCGCAAGTTTATTAACGCCAAAATCATTATGTTTTTCTAAAAATTTAGAATACTCTTGACGATATATTGGAAATTTATCAAAATTTTCTATAGGCTCACTTAGTATTTCTTCAGATTGTTGTTTTAAAGATAATTCAAGGCGTGATTTAATCTTATACAATTCAGTATCTAATTTTTCAGATGATAAACCTGGTTTAATCGAAGCCAAGTCCTCTTTAGCATATTTCAGTAATGGACGATACTGAATAGCTTCATGCACAATATATTTTTGAATTTCTTGAAGTTTATTTTCCTGAATTTTCTCTAAATAAGGTGATAACTCTTGAGACAACAAAGTCACTAATTTTTCACGAATTTCTTGATAAGAAATTAAACCTAATTGTTCTGATAAACCTTCGTGAACCTCAATAATGTTATTAAATCCCAATCTTTCTTGATTTACATTTTCATCAAAAAATTTACTAGAAACAAAAGCTAAATAAACAAATTTTTTACCATTTTGATAATCTTCTATCTTACTATTTTCTAATAAATTTGGAATCAATTTGTGTAATTGGTGTGAAATTACAGTGCGATGATTAGCACAATAATAAAGAGTATGTTTTAAATCGGAAGAATTATAATATTTAATTCCTGTTACAGTAAATTCATTATTTTTAATATTGATAGAATAACTATTAGAAAAAGCTTCTAAATACTTGCAAAAATAATCATTTATATCAAAATTATTATTTCCATCAATTACATTAATTCTAGGAGCTTTACCTAAAACAAAATAAGATATGCAATGCTCTAAAATCCTTCTTCCGATAGTTTCAACTTTTTGTGGAAAATTATCTCTATAAGGAGGTAAAAAATTTAAAAAATCAATCTTCGTAAAATTTTGACAATCTTCATCAGATAAAGAAATACAGGAAATTTGTTTAACACCGTTATGTTGAAAATTAAATTCTAAGTTTCGTTTATAAAAGCCATTTTTGGAAAAAATGCTTTCAATATGAATGTCTGCAAAAGCTTTAAGCCAAAGAAATCTACCAATACCCTTTGAGCCTCTTGATTTCTTGTATAAACTGTCAGAAGTAGAAAAAGATTGAAAATTATCAGAATTAAATCCTATGCCATTATCAATAACAGACAATCCTACTACCTTAGCAAAATTTCCATGATCAATAAGCCCTGATTGATAATCTTCTCGTATAAGAGTAATGTCAATAAATCCATTGCTAATTTTTCTATCTTCAATAGCATGAATAGAATTAATAACTGCTTCAAACAAAGGAAACAAAGATTTGCTTTCTGGTAAAGGAATGTTATTGACTCTTCCTTCTAAACTGATATCCATAATTTAAACAGTATTTTTCAATCCGAATAAACAACAACAACATCTTATCATACATATAAATAGAAATACTACTTTATGATAGAACTGCTATTAAAGTATTATCCTGAAACTTTAATTAACAAACCAAACTTAGCTATCACAGAAGCTGATGACCCAAGTAACACACGAAAACACTACATACTTTACTTCACATATAATTCCAGCGTGTCCCTCTTTTATAGCACGTTCAATATACGTTACGTTAATGACTCATTTAATACTAGTCATACATTAAGATTTTGAGTATATAAATCCTAATGTATCAACTTACTTGCTAAATCTTGATAAATAACATCTAATCACACCGCAATCACAACTTTACCTTCATCCAGGGATGCTCCCGCGAAGCGCTCCGTAGGAATCGCTCTTTCCCACTGCGTCTTCCGTATCACTAATTACAGGCACAACAATCCCCTTCTCTCGCCAATACTGGATCTGGCGAAGAGTACAACCTGTAATTTGAGCCGCTTCCTTACTTGTGAAAAAAGTTTCTTGCATAAAAAATATTTTACAGAAAACCAACACAATACAAATATGTTTATTAAGTATGAGCCAAATCACTATTCAGTGTCGTTTAGTAGCCAGTGAAACTACCCGTCAACAGCTATGGCAGTTAATGGTAGAGAAAAGATAGCGATTTTTTGAAGCATAAGTATGTGACATTTTGAAGTGCGGAATGCCAGTTAAAAATAACCAAATATTTTTTTAGACACAATAAAAAGTTTTGCCATACTATAAGAAGTGTGGCAAAGAAATTATTGATGCCTGACAAATAAATTGTCAACGCGGACAATAATTTGGTAAGACGGACACCAACTTGTCGACCCGGTCAAATAATCTGACAAGTGACATCATAAAAAATGAGCGCGGAGGGATTCGAACCCCCGACCTACAGGACCGGAACCTGTTGCTCTATCCACTGAGCCACGCGCCCTTATACATTTGATAGTATAACATACTTTTTGAATTTAAACAGCATTTAATTATAAGTAATTTGCTGGGTCAACAGGTGTACCATCGCGGCGGACTTTAAAATGGAGATGAGACCCGTGGAGAAGCCTGTAGAACCGACGGCAGCGATCGCTTGTCCTTTTTGTACAGTTTGTCCTTCACTGATATATAATTCGCTACCACAATCTAATTTTTTGCAAAAATACCCTTAATACCCTTAATACCCTTTCCAACTAGTTACATTTAGCCCAAAAAGTGCAGACATAAACAGTATTAGTATTATGCCTGACATGGAGGGACGATAAGACCACTTGTGGCGGGTTCTGGCGAAGTGTCAAGTGTTTCCCCGCACCTTCAAGTCGGTGAGTATGTCAACTTTGGCAAAATTTAATTGGAAGACCCTTAGAGGGTGTATAAAAGGCGCGGCTGATTTTCTGTTTTCACATTTACAGACTCAGCAACGCCAATTTTTTGGATATTCAACACCCAATACTTAATACTTATACGGCTTCCGTATTTTTTTCTCCTGTCCGAATGCGGACAATTTGTTCAACAGAGGAGATGAAAATTTTACCATCACCGATTTCACCAGTCCGGGCTGCGGAGATAATCTTATCTACAACCATATCAACTTGGGCATCTTCAACAACGATTTCCACTTTCAGTTTTTGGAGAAACTCTACCGTGTATTCCGAACCCCGATAGCGTTCGGTTTGCCCTTTTTGCCGTCCAAAACCCCGAACTTCAGAAACTGTCATCCCAACAATACCCGCATTAACTAGGGCAATTTTCACTTCATCTAGTTTAAATGGACGGATAATGGCTTCTACTTTTTTCATTTTTTTGATTCCTGACTTCTAATAACGTCGTTTATATATCTAAGCAGATTCGTTGTCTCAGGCTGTAAATATAGTCATAGTTATTTAATTTTAGCCTGATGTATGGGATTACAAGGTTTTTTGATCATTGTCCACAATTATGGACTATTTTCTTGCAAAAGCGCTCTCCAATCAGCGATCGCCTGTTCTGTCCACAGCCAATTTTGTGATAACCTCTCAATAGTAAAGTCTGCGGGCGCATTTTGAATCACCATTTGCCGAAGTTTAATCGCTTCCCGTAAATATTGCTGGCGTTTATCAGCGGGTTGACTGTTAGCAGATTTATATAAACCCAAAGCCAATCCAGCATAAGCCGTCAAAGCCTCCGGTTCTCCAGCTATTTGGGGATATTTCATTGGATCAGAACTTTTATTCCGTTGGGGCTTTAATGCCAAACTCAGAGATTTGAACCAAGCATCATTAGCATAATTGAGATTATTCTCCGCATAATAGGCACATCCTAAAGAATTATTATACAAAAGAGAATCTGGCTGCTTTTCTACAGCCCTAGCCCAATAACGACGAGCATCATCAATACTATATTTATTATTTTTAGTTTGGACTGACTGCCAAGCTAAACGCCCCCGGAAAAAATTCACAGCTGGATTTTCAGCATCCTGAGTAGGAATCAAATTTAAAGCTGTTTCCGCAGCCGTCAAAGCACCACGATTCAGTAATTCATTAACAGCATCTAACCCAGCCGTTAAATGACCTTGACTCAACTGAGCCGTTGCCGTTGCCGTGACAATTCCCGTAGCTGAATTAGCTAAATTAATCCGTGGATACTGATTACTTGTGAGATTTTGTCCAGGAATCGGCGGCACATCAGCAGACTTCCGCACTTGTCGTTGATGCCACCACCAACCAATACCAACAATGACAGTAATTGCACTTGCTCCCACCAAACCATACACTAACAATGGTGATTTTGTTCGGTGAAAACGATTACCCTTTGGAGGGACAGGTGACGGTGATAACTGAGGATTTACCTCACGCTTCTCAAGATTCAAGGGAGTTGGGGTAATCTGAGTGGGGACATTTTCCCAATCTAAATTTTGTTTCGGTTGGGCAACCTGCATTTCCGACAAGTAATGATGATTCTCCGCGATTAATTCCGTCTTCATACTTGGTTCTTCTGTTTTAGCAACCGGATTGCCAAGCTGACGAAACAAATCAGAAACTATTGCCAAATCCTCATTATAAGTGGGATCATCATACTCAATTTCATCGCCCAGATCACCCCAAGTATTCTCCCCTAGCCAGTCTACCTCCGTCGTCTCCTCTCCAAAATTAGGATTGAGAATATCATCAATAGCTAAAGGAATTTCTGGGTTAGTTCCCATATCAGCGTAATTATAACTATTTGGCTGCTTGATGGGCTGATATTGGTTCAGTAACTCCGATAGCCCCCGTGGCGTAGCCATAACTTCTGGTGTCAAACAGCCATCAAATTCTCGCTGGAGATACAAAATTGGTAAAGCCCAGTACATCTGCTGAGAACCATAGGCAGAAATTAAGCCTTGACGAACCCGACTTACACATAAATCTACAGCATAGCCCTGACTCAAATTGCGGTAAAACAATTGTGTCAGCGTCAGTGCTACCTCATCAGGTATGCGTTCTGACATCGCCAAAATACTTCTAATTCCCCGTTTTACCAAGCTTTCAGTTAAATTCCGTTCTGCTGAGTCTGATTCCGTCTCTGACCTAGCCCGATATGCCCCCAAACAGGAGTTAAACACTGCCATTTGAATATTATTATTAACCAGTAGCCCAGCTAAATCATCTCCGCTGAGAGTTTCTGTTAAGCCAGTTTTTTTACTCACTAAATAAATTTGCCCACCATTGCCCCCCAAGTTGCTATGACCAGAATAGTGGAGAATATGGTAATGTCCCTGTTCTAAAGCTTGGGTGAGTTCTTCCCTCCCCGGCCCGTCAAGAACGGTCAATTCAATTTCTGGAAGATGATGATCACCATCAGCCACTCTTAATGCTGGGCGGTGCAATTCTGCCTTGAGATTAATAGCTTCTTGTTTGAGCAAATCTAGCCGCGCTAAATCGGTAGGTGAAGAAATCACCATTAGCACTCTTATCCCCCGTACTTCCGGCGACGTGGGCAGATTATGAGTCAGTAACCGTGAGCCTGGGGCGATGCCACTTTGGTAACGGGCAAAGGTGATATAAGGACCCGTAGCCAATGGGCGATCGCCTGCGTGCATCACTTCCCACGGTAACCGCGCCAATCTCGTATCCTTCAATCCCAATCTTAGCCGCAGCACCTGTTGGTGATTTTGGGCTATACCTTGGGCAGTAATCCAACTATCCCTGAGTGTTCCTTGAAACAGCGCATTATATAACTCCTGACCCAAGGACACCAAGTTAACAGAGTTTCTGGCTACCATATTCCCCTGCAACATTAACTGCAAAGGATCATCCATCAAATCGCCTGCGGCCGCCAACCACTCAGCCACAGGCCAATGCACCAGTTCTTCTGCCACCGGTACCCCAGGTGCAACTTGTTCCGTTCGCACCAGATAGTCATTTTGCCCCACCTGCGTTGCGGAAATGTGAAATTCCTGGGTCACAATTTCTGCTCCATAAAACCTATACAATGCACGTAAAATCGCTGAAAACTTCTTTACTCTTGCCTCTTGCCTCTTGTCTCTTACTTAGTGCTATAACGACAATTTTCAACGCCAACCTACTTATCAGCCACATTTAAATCTCCACCCATTGTGATTATATGCCTTAAACATTAACTGTTCTGGCATCGGTAGACATGATCTTGTTCACCCGACACTAGGAAATATAGAACAATTAGCAGTATTGTTTTTGAGAATCATGCCACAAGTGGCTAATCCTGCCAATACTCTAGATGTTTTTTGCCATTCTAAAGTTTCAAAGATGCCTTCCTATTGATCTTAATCTACTTTTTCACAAGGGTTTTGTGTCTGTTGGCTGCAACCACTTTATCCGGATTGATTGATCCCCGTCGAGAACTGTTTATTGGTAGATGCACCTTGATCTTCAATTCCCCTAGTTTGGCTAAAACTCACTGGGGGTTTTCTTTTTTCATAAGACCTGGTGATAAGTGGGAAACGAGCGTGTCTTTAGACCTGAGAGGG
>NZ_VIKZ01000067.1:0-20981 GCF_009711985.1 Dolichospermum sp. UHCC 0260
CGCCTTGCAAAATCTTGACGGTGGTTAAAACCACCTGAGTCGCTTTTCATCCCTTGTCTAAAAGCACATAAGGCATTGCTACGCAATGCTTACTCAGGGGCTTTCAAACTTCCCAGTCTTTCTTGTAATTGCTCTCCCTGGCGGTAAATTTCCTGAGCGTAGTCTGTCCAAGTCCCTTGTCCCCAATAACGAAAACAGCTAGTTTGTAATAAGAGATTATGTAATAGCAGTTGGCGGTATTGACTATCTTGAGTCAGATTTACACCTTCTTGATCTGATAATAAATTGTCGAATTTCCCATGAAATAAATTGCTAAATTTGTACATGGGAGATAAAACATTTTCGTATCCTTGCACCCAACTAATATGATTTGTCCATGATGCCCCATCAATCTGAAAGTTGGGGTGATTTTTTTTCAGTTCTTGAATCGCATTTTCTACAGCATCCGGTTGATAATTACCTTCAGGAATTTGCGCCCAGATTTGATGTTGTCCACTTGCTTGACAGGGAGGAAAGTCTGCGGGTTGACAACCTGCGGCTGCTAATAATTCTAAATATTCTGTACCGCAAACACCAACAACACCAGTTTTACCTCCTCCATTTTGCACCATATCCCCCCAAGCTTGTTGAAAACCGCCGGGAAATTCGTTCATCATCACACCACCATTTTCACCATCACCTATTTGACTAACTATGGGAGGGACGACAACATCACCTAATTTTTGTTTAGATAAAGTTTTGGCTTCATAGTATGGCTGCATTTGGGCGACTAATTTAGTGTCTGAACCTTGGGTTTTTATCAATGCAGTAATACTAATTTCTTCTCCTTGGGAATTGCGAGCTATTAACTGATGTGGTAAATGTTTATAATTTAAAGGCTGACCATTAATTGTTTCTACGGTATGTTCTTGCACTAATAACCAACGATAACCACATTCTTTTAAGGCTTTGATAAATGCAAACAAGGTATCTGGATGGTTTGGTAAGTGCATTTCTGGAGGGGAAAATCCTTTGATTCTTGCTAATGCTTCCCAACCAAAAATTGCCGCAAAATAATGTTGCCAAGCGATAATGTGGAGTTTAATATCTGCTATGGGGGTGGAAGGGATGACAGCATGACTCCACATAGTCCCCAACCATTCTACATAGGGCTGGTAGGTAGGATTGCAGGTGATGCGTTTAAGATTATCTAGAATATCACTTCTGCCCATTTGTACCAGTCCCCACAAAAGATTACCAGAATAATCCAACATCACACGGGGATTACAGCCTTGTGCAACTAATTCAGGAATAAAATCTCCCATGCGACTATAACAATTAGCAAAAGGGGCAGCATTGTGATTATCTCCTTCTTGCTGGTGGGCAAACATATATTGTAAATTGCTGATCAATAAACCATTATTTCCCGCTGGGATAGTGGGTTGGTGCATATGTAGAGCGATCGCAAATACTGCGTTGATATCTGCTAATTTCAGATTAGTCGTTGGTAAAAAAATAGGTTCATCGTGGTTAACTACAGTCAACACTTCTTTTTCCCAACCGCAGATATTTGGCTGATCATCAATAATTTCGGGTAAATTAGGGAGATTATCTGGTAATTTAAACATTTATAGCACCTCAAAAATAATGTACAACTAACAATCTTGCCCGAAAATTGAAAAATTTTGTGTTTAACTTCAATTTAAATTTAAGGGAATCATAACCATCTGTATACAAAAAGCAACATTTTTCCGAACTTATACCATAATAATCCTGCCATGCCGCTTCTGTAAATGTGAGTTTCATTCTTCAATTAAGGCTCTTTCAATAACTTCACCTGTTTTTGCTGATTGAATTGAGATCCTTTATCTGTTAAGTAATTAGTCAAATTCTAGCCTAGAAATTTTAGGATTAAAGTAAAAGTAAGGAAGAAATAGTGTTAGGTTTCTTTATAGCAAACCAACCAAAAATATCAGCAATCACTCTGAAAATTCCTGTATTTTCTTTTAATTATTGGTGATTGGTATTTAGAAAGCTTTGCAACACAAGCTTCCTCTTCGGCACTTGTTTCGTTTTCTGTCTGAATTTTCCAAGCATTGAGTATACCTAAAAACAACAAATGAACCTCTTTAGACTCTTTATGGAGTTTGGTTAAGAAAGCATCCGCAGCCATGCAACCCTCTCTTGTTTTCAAGTTCCATTCTGGAACTTCTTTGAGATTGTGGATGAAAGCATTCCGGTGGTTCAAAAACCTTTCAAGCAATTCATCAACATCTGAATTTAAATCCGCTCTGAGTCGAAGTGCTTTCAAGAAGTGGCCTAATGGCTTCTTTCGCTCCTTCTCGTTCAATCTATCAAGTACATTTATAAAAAAGTCTTGTTCATCAGGTAAAGCAATTTGTATACAAACCTTGATTGTTTTCTCTGTCGATTGCAGGTGAAGGAGTAAATACCCAATTTTTCGTAAGATACTGCTGGCTGCTTGTGATATATCCATATACACTTATATGCTATGTACCTAATCATATTAGCTAATTTATGGGAAATTATGCTTATTATTTATACCAAGAATTTCCATTGATTAGACAGGAATAACTCAGGTAGTGAAAGAATTACAACTATTTTATTTTTTAACGATACTATAAATTTTCCAGATAATTATGAAACCATTCGCAAACACTTGAGAATAGAAAGTCTAAAATAAAACCTGTAGTTTCTCTACCAGCGATCGCGAAGCGCTGTTGTGGATAGCAGCCAAGACGATTAATCCTCTACTTCTGGCTCACCGATTGTCTTCTGTGCTGCATGACGAATGTGGAGAATTCTCACCGTGGGAATAGTCTGGTCTTCAAGAACCGTGAATAGAATGCGATAGGTTTGTTTTCCTTGACGGTAAAGAAGCTGGCGAATTTCTTGGGTAAAGAAGGCATCCTCACGGGCAATTGGACAGCGTTGAGGCATTTTTTGCAAGGAGACGATTGCATTAATCAGTCCTTGATACCAAGTTTGGGCGCGTTCTCCTGTCGTAAACTGAGAAAGAATTAAGAAGGCAGCATCTGCTTCAGCTTTCGCAACACTAGAGAAATCAATATGGTACGTCATGCTTCCAGAGACAGTCCATATTTTTGGTTTTGTTCGACAATAAAATCCTCTAAACTCGAAAATTGCCCTCTTTCAAAATCATCAAGCCCGCGTTGGATTCCCTTTAAAGCCTCAAAAAAATCATTATCATCCAAACTCAGCCCCAAAGTCAGAACTGCGATCGCCATTTGCGAAATATCTTGTCCGGTGCTTTCAGCCCGCTGTCGCAGCAGCCCCTCAATTTTCGGTGGCAGATCGAGTGTAATGGACATTGTTGATTTTTCCTCAGTGATACTGGTTTTATTATAGCGATCAGCTTCTTTAGGTGTTTTAAATGGAATATATTGCAGATTAAGTTAATTAACGTAAAGTTAAATCAATAATTATTGACAAAATTAATAGATAGTGCTTGGTGTTATATTCCAAATTACTTGAGAATATTGGCGATCGCCCAATAAAACCCCAACAATAGAAACCCTTGCAAAGCGTTCCATCAATAGTTACACTTTTTAGAATATTCTCATTTTTGTTTAGTAATTACCCAAACACTCAAACAGCTAGTTCTTGACAAAAGAACTCAAACTATGGTAGTGCGTCGGTATTGCCAAACTCAAAATCAGCAATAAAAAAACTCAGAGATTGTTCTCATTGGCGGTTTCCGTCATCTGTGAACCTCAGTAAGAAAATTGCCTTGTAAACATAACTATCCTGGAGGCTTGTAGTCAATGGGACTACCTTGGTATCGGGTACATACAGTCGTTCTGAATGATCCAGGTCGGCTGATTTCTGTACACTTAATGCACACAGCTTTAGTAGCTGGCTGGGCAGGTTCAATGGCATTGTACGAACTAGCCGTTTATAACCCTAGTGATCCAGTTCTTAACCCCATGTGGCGACAAGGGATGTTCGTACTTCCCTTCATGGCACGTTTAGGTGTAACCGAATCTTGGGGCGGTTGGAGCGTAACTGGTGGCACAGCAGTAGACCCCGGTTTCTGGTCATTTGAAGGCGTTGCTGCGGCTCACATCGTTCTTTCTGGTTTATTATTCTTGGCTGCCGTTTGGCACTGGGTTTTCTGGGATTTGGAACTCTTTCGAGATCCTCGCACTGGTGAACCCGCGCTAGATTTGCCAAAAATGTTTGGTATTCACCTGTTCTTATCCGGTTTACTTTGTTTTGGTTTTGGTGCATTCCACCAAACTGGATTATTTGGTCCGGGAATGTGGGTATCTGATGCCTATGGCATCACTGGCAGTATTCAGCCAGTAGCACCAGAATGGGGTCCGGCTGGATTTAACCCCTATAACCCCGGTGGCATTGTCGCTCACCACATTGCGGCTGGTGTAGTTGGTATTATCGCGGGTTTATTCCACCTGACAGTTAGACCTCCAGAAAGGCTCTACAAAGCCTTACGGATGGGGAATATTGAAACCGTACTTTCCAGCAGTATCGCTGCTGTCTTCTTCGCTGCTTTCGTAGTAGCCGGAACTATGTGGTACGGTAACGCTGCTACCCCAATTGAACTGTTTGGACCTACCCGCTATCAGTGGGATCAAGACTACTTCCGTCAAGAAATTCAGCGTCGTGTGCAAACCAGTGTTGCTGAAGGTGATTCTTTGACCGCAGCCTGGGCAAAGATTCCTGAAAAACTGGCTTTCTACGATTATGTTGGTAATAGCCCCGCTAAAGGTGGTCTATTCCGTACAGGTCCAATGGTGAAGGGTGATGGTATTGCCGAATCTTGGCAAGGTCACGCTGTATTCACAGATGCCGAAGGACGGGAATTAACAGTTCGTCGTCTACCTAACTTCTTTGAAACCTTCCCAGTCATTTTGATCGATAAAGATGGTGTTGTCCGGGCTGACATCCCCTTCCGTCGGGCAGAATCTAGATATAGCTTTGAACAAACTGGCGTAACTGTCAGCTTCTACGGTGGTAATCTGAATGGTCAAACCTTTACAGATCCCGCTGATGTCAAGAAGTATGCCCGTAAAGCTCAAGGTGGAGAGATCTTTGAATTTGACAAAGAAACCTTGAACTCTGACGGTGTATTCCGCACATCTCCCAGAGGTTGGTTTACCTTTGGTCATGCTGTATTCGCTCTATTATTCTTCTTTGGTCACTTGTGGCATGGTTCACGGACAATTTACCGTGATGTATTTGCCGGTGTGGAAATTGAAGAAGAACAAGTTGAATGGGGTCTTTTCCAGAAGCTGGGTGACAAGACAACTCGCCGGAGAACGGAAGCTTAAAACTTGGATCAGGTGTGAAGTAGATTTTTCTACTTCATGCTTTTTCCCCGGTTTGGTAAACTAAAATTACTGGCTCAACAGGCAGGATCTGAAGAATATGGAAAGTGTTGCTTACATCTTGATTTTAGCCCTAGCAATAGGTGTACTCTTTTTTTCAATCGCCTTCCGCGAACCCCCCCGGTTTGAGAAGAAAGATAAGTAGTTAGTTATTCCCGATTTATAAGGGAATATAGACTTTTTATCCGTTGTTACTAATGATAGTAGCAACGGATATTTTAGTTTAAGACTTCTTTCTTCTCCTGACTCCTGACTCCTGACTCCTGACTCCTGACTCCTGACTCCAAAATATGATATAATTTTATGTCTGGAAGTTGATATGTGTTAAGACTAGCTATTCTAAGCTAGGATAAGACAGCAATGTAAGTGGAAATTGTCATCCCCCTACTTACATAATAAACTGAATTTATGACAAAACCTTTACGGAGACTAGACCCAGGAATACATTAGCATGGTCAATCAGAACTTAACCGCTACAGAAATTGGATTTACCCACGAAGATTTCGCTGCTCTACTAGATAAATACGACTATCACTTCAGCCCTGGTGATGTCGTACCGGGTACAGTTTTCAGTATAGAGCCGCGCGGCGCTCTGATTGACATAGGTGCGAAAACCGCAGCATATATACCCATACAAGAAATGTCTATTAACCGGGTCGATGCCCCGGAAGAAGTCTTACAATCAAACGAAACACGGGAATTTTTCATTCTTACCGATGAAAATGAAGATGGTCAGCTCACCCTTTCAATTCGTCGGATTGAGTATATGCGGGCTTGGGAGCGAGTGCGGCAGTTGCAAGCAGAAGATGCTACTGTCCGTTCTGGCGTTTTCGCAACCAACCGTGGTGGTGCATTAGTGCGAATTGAAGGATTGCGCGGCTTTATCCCCGGTTCTCATATTAGCACTCGCAAACCCAAGGAAGATTTGGTAGGCGAAGAACTGCCCTTGAAATTCTTAGAAGTAGATGAAGAGCGTAACCGCTTAGTTCTCTCCCATCGTCGGGCGCTGGTTGAGCGGAAGATGAACCGTTTGGAAGTTGGCGAAGTGGTTATTGGTACTGTTCGCGGTATCAAACCTTACGGTGCTTTCATTGATATTGGTGGCGTGAGCGGACTGCTACACATTTCTGAGATTTCCCACGAGCATATTGACACTCCTCATAGTGTATTCAATGTCAATGATGAAGTGAAAGTAATGATCATTGACTTGGATGCAGAAAGGGGACGGATTTCACTGTCTACCAAACAGTTAGAACCTGAACCCGGTGACATGATCAAGAACCGTGATTTGGTTTACGATAAGGCCGAAGAAATGGCAGCTAAGTATCGGGAACAATTGCTTGCTAAACAGCAAGGTATTACTATACCTGCGGAAGTAGCACCTGTGGAAGGCGCTGAAGAAGTTGCATCTGTGGAAGCTGTAGCTGAAGAAGTTGCATCTGTGGAAGCTGTAGCAGAGGAAGAAATTCCCGCAGCAACAGAAATTGAAGAAGAGATCCCAGCCGCTATTGAATCATAGATTGATAGTTGTAATTACCTACAACTGAGATCATGAAAGTATTGAATTAAGAGGGTTTTTCCCTCTTTTTTTGTGGCAATTGGCTATTCGATTGACTTATTCCCCGTTCTTTAACAACTGAAAAATATGGTAACTATTAAATGTAAAAACATTGCGTTTTCTCATATTGAAGCAATTTTATTTGATAAAAACGGGACTTTAGAAGATTCCGAGTCATATTTAATAACGTTGGCACAAAAAGCAACGCAGATAATAGACGCGCAAATTCCCGGTATTGGTGAACCATTGTTAATGGCTTTTGGTATTAATGGCGATTTTTTAGATCCAGCGGGTTTAATATCAGTAGCGAGTCGCAAAGAAACGGAAGTTGCAGCAGCAGCCTATATTGCGGAAACCGGAAGAGGATGGTTTGAATCTTTGAAAATTGCCCGTCAAGCTTTAGAAGAGGCTGATCAATATGTTAGCAAAACTCCCTCACCTTTATTTGTGGGTAGTTTGGAGGTATTACAGTCTTTGTCAGTAGCGGGATTAAAATTGGGGATTCTGTCAGCAGCCACTACTGAAGATGTAGAGAAATTTGTGATTAATCACCAATTAAGCGATTATTTGCAACTGGAAAAGGGAGTTGATGAGGGTCCAAGTAAACCAGATCCAGCCCTGTTTTTAGAAGCTTGTCAAACTTTAGGAGTAGCACCAGGGGCAACTTTAATGGTAGGTGATTCTGTGGGTGATATGCAAATGGCACGTGATGCTAAAGCTGCTGGCTGTATTGGTATTACTTGGATTGGGAGGGCAGATAATGTTAAAGGTGCAGATGTGGTGATTAATCAACTTGAGGAAATTCAGATTATTGAGGATTGAATGATTTCCTAGTTCTATTTATTGACACACCAATTCAGAAAATTTTTGGCAATTAATTAAGTTAAAATTTAAGCGGACTAACTACAAACTACTCACTATCTCTTAATTATGAATCAATCCAATAATAGTGGCATACTTGAACAGTTTGTAAACATGGTGATGGGGGTAAAAACTGGCAATCAACAACAGTCTCTAAATACATCAGCAGCGGACACACAAGAACTAGATATCAAGGCAGTTTTAGTTTATAAATTAGGAACTATTCTGCAAATAGGAGTGATGATTCTTGTGTTACTGGGAATGGAAAAATTAGTAATTTTAATTGACAATAATTCTGCTTTTCCCAGTTGGTTTAGCACTTTAGTCACGGCGTTATTTTTTGGTTTATTAAGTATCCGTTCTCGCATTTTTTCACTGTTAGATAATACCCGTTCTCGGACAACTTATGATCAGGTAATTAGACCAAGATGGTCTCCTCCACCTTTAGCATTTCCCATAGTTTGGATGTTCATTGCTGTATTGCGAGTAATTTCTTCGGTATTAGTTTGGCAGGAAATGAATCACCAATTTTTGGTATTACCTTTAATTCTGTTTGTGGTACATCTGGCTTTAGGAGATACTTGGAATACGATTTTTACCGTAGAACGGAGATTAGGTGCGGCTGTTCCTGTGGTGATTTTAGGACCTTGGTTATCGGCTATAGTCGTAACAGCAATTTATTGGCAAACTGTTCCTTTAGCGGGAATGATTTTATCTTTTTCTTGTGTATGGTTAACTGTTGCTTCTGTATTGGTGTTCAGCATTTGGCAGTTAAATGGATCTGAGCCTTTGTATCCTTTGAAATTGGCTGTTGTGGAGAAATAAATAGTCATAATTCACATTGAGGGGAAAGAAAAGACCGCATTTAATATCTATGAAAAATGGTAGGGAAAAATTAATTCTCTACCACTGAATTCAGGAATTTAAACGCCTAACATAGTGCTGTAATATTAAACTATAATTCTTCAATTGTTACTAAACCACCTTCTGTAAATTGGATAGATAGTTTATAACCGTCAAGTAAAGCAGTTCCTAATAAGGGACGCTTTCCTGTAGCTAAAACATTAACTACTCTTTCTTCTCCATTCCAGATAATGGTAGCTTGATGTACTGGTAAAAGCACACGGCTATTATCTGCTAAAGTTGCATACATATCATAAACACAAGGAAAACCCAAGAGATTAACTGCTGCGGTCGGTAAGGAAAGAAACTCTGTAAAACCTGTATCAATCACAAATTCAATTGTAAAATCTGGTTGTTCTGGCAATCGAAATATAACATTGACAGTTGCACGTCCATTTTTGATAATGCCAGTTATCATGGATAATCACGCTCCATTTCTCCACTAAATGATGCAGCCACTTTGTAACCAATGCGAATACCAAAAAGTCGAGCAAATCTGTTTTTATTCCGTAAATAATGCGCTGATTGTATGCCTGTTTTATCAATAGCATATTCACCCGTTTCTATATCAATAATTATCATTTTACCGATGTTTTCCTCGGTTTCTACTTGTTGACGAATGCCATTTTCATATAATTCTTTGGCACGGTTTGCGACTTCTTCGCTGCTGAGGAGAATGGCTTGCATTTTGTTTCATCCTTTTTCTTGATTGGTTTATTATACTTGATTTAGTAGTACAAGTTTATCCTTCCTCAAGCCACTGTTCATAACCACATATCAGCAATCTTTTCTTTAAATTAGCAATAGCTTCAGATGTGGGTACATCAACTGGCTGTACCCGATATACATCATTGAGAACAAGACTATAATCTTTACCGCTATAGTAAGCTACAACTTCAGCTAAATTCCTATCTGACATTTCTTCACTGAGTAATGCTAAAAGCGGTAAATAAGATTGTAATTCTATCCCCTTGGGGAAAGCACATTGAATTAATTTATATGTACTTTGTAGATGTGATGAAATAGTGATTTGCATGATTAATTACCAGTTAAAGGAAAAGGTGGATGAATATATACATGAAAATCCACACCTTGAGCAGAAGCGGCTCTGACTGCTTTTGCATCTGCTGTGGTGGTGACAATATTTAGTTGATCACCTGTACTTAATATGATAATATAGTTAAATTGATATATAATTAAAATGAATAACTTTTGATATCTTCTCATGACATTACAAGAATTGCAAAAACAAGTATTACAATTACCAATGAATGAACGCTGGCAATTGGTACAAACTGTATTAGAATCAATACAACAAGAAACTATATCACCATCAAAGAAGGGTAATTTATCTCGACTGCGTGGTATTGCTAAAGCTGCAAATATCTCTAGTGATGAGAATATTAATGGAGATTATGCCACTTATCTAACTGAGAAATACAAATGAAGCGAGTTTTTATTGATACGAATGTGGTTTTAGATTTTTTACTAGAAAGAGAACCTTTTGTAGAAGATGCAGTCAAGCTATTTGCAAAAATTGATGCAAGTGAGATTATAGGGTTTATTGCTGCTACTACAATTACTAATATTTATTATATTATTCGTAAAGCAGCAGGTGTAAAAGTTGCTCAAGATGCAATTTCTCAAATTCTCATAGATTTACACATTTGCACAGTTGATAGAAATATTTTGGAAACAGCAGTAGCTTTAAATTTTCAAGATTTTGAGGATGCTGTGCAGTATGCTTGTGCTATAAAATCAATGGCAGATGTGATTGTAACTCGTGATGTGTCTGGATTTTTAGATTCAGAACTTCCAGTGATTTTACCTGGGGAGTTAAATCATATTTCTAGGGAGTAAAAGCGATCGCTTTGGTAGGCTTTGCTAAACGACAGCTTTCGCATCAGTGATCACAAATGTTACAATGCAGCTATGTTGTAAATCAGGGTTGAAAAATGAAAAAAGAAGACGCAATTGAAAAGCTCACAGTTCAACTTAAAACTATTGATAAGTTTACATCTTTGGATTTGAGTGATAATTTTTATCAGTGGCAGATGGACACAAAAATGGTTATTCAAGTTATATTTGCTGATAACTACGAATACTTAAAATGTTTTAAGGAAATTAATTCCACAGAAAGATATGGACCAAAATATAATGCTTTTGCTCAAACTATTGGTATATCTAAAGATGGGTTAGAAAAATATCGCGCAATTTTGCAATCAATGATAAAGACCATACAAGATTATTGGGAAGAAAACAATACCAATCAACCTACTATTTCTGATTTAAATAAGATTGAACTTCTGTGCAATAGATTTGACTTAGTTGCTAGGCAAATACAAATCAGGTACGGTAAAGGTAAAAGGACAACAATAGAAATTAATGATGAGTATGATGTTCAAGATTTATTTCATGCTTTGCTAACTTTATATTTTGATGATATCAGAGATGAAGAATGGACTCCAAGTTATGCTGGTCGTGCTTCAAGAGTTGACTTTCTTTTAAAAGAGGAGCAAATTGTTATTGAACTTAAGAAGACACGCGAAAACCTGACTGATAAAGAAGTTGGAGAACAATTAATTATAGACATTACTCGTTATAAATCACATCCTGACTGTAAAACTCTCATTTGTTTTGTTTATGATCCAGAAAGAAGAATTAAAAATCCTCGTGGTCTTGAAAACGATTTAAGCAAAACTACAGATGGTATGATAGTTAAAGTTTTTATTAGACCAACATAACTGGATAAATATTTTTTCTTTTTTCAATCAAGAGTGAAAACTTTTTTATTTTTAACCCAATGTCAATATTCCTGATGAAAAATTCACAGATAATGGCAATATTTTCAACCATTGTAAACCAAGCAAAGGTTCAGAAATACCTTCCGCAGCTAAAACAGGAATAATATACTCCTGTCCATCTAATTTCACCTTCCCTTCATAGATATCAAAAAAAGCCTCACCCCGCGCCATCCGCATAGTGCTGTTACGTTCAATTAAAGGCCATCCTAGAATTTCAGCATCTTGTATATCAAGTGCTAACCAACCATTAGTAAAACCTGTATCTAATAAAACTTCAATAGGATAGTTATCTTCATCAGCAGAAATAATCTCTATCTCAAACATTAACTCCCCAACTTCACCAAAATTACCTAAAATCATATCCGTCCGCAAGCACCTGTTTCATTAATTCTAAAAGTCACTAACCAACCTGTAGGATATTTTTCCCGCGCTTTTTTTTCAGCAATACTGTCATCAACATCAATAAAATAATCAGCACTATTGGGTTCAATTACCATAAACCAATTGTAATGATCATTTATCAATTCAGGACGAACTCGATTAAAAACAACACGCGCTTTTTCTCCTCGCGCATTTCTTTCCACTTCCCTTTTTGCTAATTCTTCTGGTGGTATTGTAAATTCTGGAAAAATTCTACCTTGTTGACGACGACGCACAGATTTTGTATTACTCATAATTCACCTTACCTCATTTTTATCAATTACCAATTATTCTTGATTTTCAAGTAAACCTTTCCCATTACTAAGTTTAATTTAACCAATTCCTAAGAAATTCTTCAATGCAGTTTTATATTTATTCTTCAACTTCTTAGAAATTAATCCTCCCTGTTGAATTTGTGATATGATATCAGCAGATAAACAATCCTTGGGAATAGGACTACCAGAAGTTATACAAATAGTAAGATCATTGGCATCCATTTCACGAGCAAAATAGTAAGCTATAACAGATTCCTTTTTAATAAAACTTGGTAAACTCGGATCTGGTGCTAAAACACAAACTCTTTCAGAGTTATTTTTCTTGTCTGTTAAATTAACAAATAAATATTTATTACCAGAAGTTTTTGCAATTGCGACATAAAAATGTTGGACATTAGGAGGTGTATCAATTAAAAATACATCTCCTATGTTTATAGAAATACTAGACACTTAGCACCTCATCTAAATATGCTTCCCTCACTGCTATTTGTCTAATTTCCTCAATTTCTTCCTGACTTTTACCAACATTTTTCAGAATATCTTCTACTGAAATGGGAATAGCAGAACCATGAGGATCTTTCCACTCTGGTAAATCATGAGTCCATTCAGCAACATGAAATGGATCAAGATGTCCAAAGGTTTTATATACCTCTTGAAGAATCTCCTCTTCTTCTTCGCATAGTTCATCATTTCCTGGATCTTTGACTAAGTAAACAAAGTTCTTATCACCAGGAGAAATGTACTCAGACCACAGAGGTAGAGCATCATCAACAGGTTTTCCTTTAATTAGATCATAAACACCACTAAGAACGGGACCATATTTCATTGATACATAGTGATCACCTGTAATTGGCTGTTCTATTCTTTCTAATGCAATACGATCAGCTATATAGAGCATTTTTAGCAAACCTAAATATTTGATAGGCTTACCATGCAGCTTCATAAGTATAGCTGCGGCTTCTACAGCTTTTTCTGGGTGAAACCGAAACTGGATAGGCATAATTATCCTTGAGAAGCAGTGTAGTACATCTATATTATAAATCTTGATCTGAAAACGCGAAAATTTATTATACAAATCTCAGACTATATCATTACTCAGTTTATTTCAACTTTAATCTTTTCCCTTCTCCTCTCTGCGTCTTTGCTCCTTAGCGTCTTTGCGCGAAACAAAAAATCTACTAACTTACACCAATTCTTCAGCTAAAAGTCTACCTTTAAATGGTTCATACTCATCTTCTAGTAACCATAACTTGGCAGTTTCATAATCATTACTAGAAAATACAACCTTATCACCTTGTTTTGGATCATAAATTCGACAATTTCCTTCACTGTCGCAAAGTAATAACAGAATGTATGGAGGTGATAACATCGGATCTATCCATACTTCTGTAAATTCCCAGTTATTCTTCACTAGGTCTGGTGCGGGGTATGACGTGGTATTGGTTCTCTGCATTGATTTTTATCTCCCCATAGTAAAGTGGAATACTACTACCATCTGGACTAATTCTATAACCTATTGGTTCAGTAAAAAACATTCCATAGCGCTCATAATCTCGAACAGTGCCGATAAACTCACCTTTTTCTATTATGCACTGAGCAACTTGATTCATGGTATTTTCATCGTTAAATACATGAGCGGCAATTCCTTTTCTGAGAAGTCTTTGCATTTGTGGTGTTCCTGGTAAATGCTTGGCAATATGTCTAACGTCAAGGGTGATTTGACGATTAATTCCGCTCATGCGTTCTGCACAATCGCACACCCTCCACCATCAGCTAACTAATATCTATACCTTCAGTAATCTTAGCGATCGCACTATTTTTTGATTATGTAAAATGTTTGATTATCTTTTATTTTAGGCTCAACGCTAACACCAATATTTGTTTTTTCTAAAACTGTAAGTTCTTGATATGATTCGTTCTTTAATTGAATTGTTAGAATAGGCTTTTTATAAAATTGCCCTTCTTTAGTTTCAACAATTAGCATATCTCCAACTTTTATAGTATAATTTTCAAGTTCAAATGCCAATACTTTATTACCATAAGTATTAATCACATTTTCTATTTTTTCAAAAATATGTATTGATTCTTGTTTGATAAGTTCTTCAAATAATGTCTGAAAAATAGCTTGACAATATTTATCTAAAAACTGAATATACGGTTCTAATTCAGATATGCTGAGGATATCATCTACTTCTTCTGAACCATGAGCAATTTGGTTTCTTCTTTCAACCAAATCATTTATTTTATTATACAAAATATCCTTTTCTATTCTAGAAATAGTATTTTGGTTTAAACCAATTTCATTTTTAAGTTCTTCATTTTTTAACAATTCATCATTCAAATCCAAATTTAACTTGTTGAATAACTCTACAATTTTATTATGTTTTAAATTACCTGACAAAAGAACAAAAGCATCTGTATTAATTTGATATTTGGTAGGATTGACTATACAATCATTAAGTTTCTTTAGCACTTCCTCTTTTGTAAGATGCTGATATTTGGCAGTTTCCCTAGTGGTAATAGTATTAATCAATTTTAAAGAAAGCTCAAAATGATTATCTCTAATTTTCTGATCTATTTTATTATATTCAGGTACTACATTAGATAGGGAATCAAGATATTCTTTAATCCAGAGTTCTACATATTTTTCTAGCAGTCCATATAGTGAAATAATAGATGCTTTATATTCAAATATTCGTTTATCTGTTCTAAAACTTCTATCATGATCTTTCAGAGTATTCAGTAATTTTCTGATTTGTTGATTATCGGTTTCTAGAACAGAATAAGCAGCTACATCATTTACATATTGAATATGTTTTAAATATTCTCTGATTTGATTGACTTCTCTTGTAAAACTTTCTAATGATTCTATATTCATAAATTTCCACCAAACTTTATTTAATATAGCTTTGTAGAAATTTCTGAAAATATCTGATTCTTGCCTCTAAACCTTTTCTGGTAGTATACCTACCTTCAAACAGGAAACGATTATCTTCTTCTGCTACATATAACATTTCTTCATCAGAATATATCTCTGTTTTGATCGCTTCTTTATGTTTTAATAATTCTTGCTTGAATGGGATTTTTTCAGCAAAAACCTGCATGATTGAATCATAAACTATTTTTAAAGGAAGGTTTTTATTACGCTCTCTTATTGGTGGTTTAAAAGCTAATTCGTCTAATATTTCATAAATCAAATCAATAGTTTCATTAAAGAGTCTTTCAAGTTCACTCCTAGTTTCATCAGAATAATTATTTGCTTGCTTTAAGTATTCATCTAAAAACTTATCAACTCCTGAAGATTTCAGCTTATCGCAATGACGATAAGCAAAGAAGCGTAAGACTAACTCCACATCTTCCATCTTTTTATAAGATTCATTTTCCAGTAATTTTTCTTCTCCTTCACTTTCTAAAGGGAAATTCCACATCTTCCGAAAATATGTGTTTTTAGAAAGTTTTATACACAATTGGTTGAATTTTCCATTTTGTAAAGCATTTCTTGTTTCTTGGGGAGTTAACTGTTCTCCACCACTGTTGAGTCTTTCAAAAACTATTCTTTTCAGTTCTTCTGCTTCTTCTTCACTTTTAGCGGTTTCTTGTAGTAAAACAATAGACGATAAATAGCGTCTATCTATGCCTCTTCTAACTTGCTCTGGTAAGTTTGCATAGTTTCTACCATCTAGTTCTCTCCAATACTGTAGTCCTTCTAGTTGAAAATTGCCTTTGTAAAAATCATAAATAGCAGTTAATCTTTGTTGTCCATCCATTACTTCATAAATAGAATATTCTATTTCATATAAAAAAATAGGTGGAATTGGTACATTCATTATGAATGATTCTATCAATCTAGATTTACGAACATTATCCCATCTTTTTCTACGTTGATATTCAGGATCAAGTATATATTTCTTACTATCAAGCATAGTCGGTATGCTATCTAATGGATATCGAGCTTGTTCTGTAACAATTCTAATTTCACCCTTCTTATATTTTTCATTAATTTCTTCATTTGAAGCTGATTTATGACTTGTATCTAAATTGTCTTGAAAAGCAAAAGTTTCACCTGAAATTAAATGACTATTTGCAATCATAGTAATTATTCCTTATATTATTAATTATCAAGTTTCAGAGTAATTGATACTATCATTTTACAGATTACCATTAATTATTACCAGTATATCATAATATCATAGGATCAATCCATACTTCTATAAATTCCCAATCATTCTTCACTTTCAATTAATCTTTTACCATTACTAAGACGCTGCAAAAACTCAGGAAAATTCATCAAATCATCAACCGATTCTGATGGTGGCATTTCTACCCAATTTGCTCAGATGTAGGAATGACCCGTACTCCTCAATCAAACTCATTATAATGAATATATCACTCCTTCTCTTCTTTGCGCCTTTGCTCCTTAGCGTCTTTGCGCGAAACAAAAAAAACGGCAGAGAACCGAAATCCTCCACCGTTCAATTAACAATTAAAAAACCTAACTAAGACTCAACACCTTGGGGTAACAACTCCCGTGTTTGCTGAGAACTAACTTGAACAATGCCATTTTCATCAACATCAACAAGAGCAGTATCGCCATCTTTGATGCGTCCAGACAGAATTTCTTCCGCCAGACTATCTTCCAATAAGCGCATAATTGCCCGACGTAATGGCCTTGCACCGTAGCTAGGACTATAACCCTCAGTTATCAAGCGATCCTTGAAGCGGTCAGTGACTTCTAAGACAATGCCTTTTTCCGTCAACCTACCAAACACTTCCTTCAACATGATTTCGGCAATTTGGGTAACTTCCAACTTATTCAACTGACGGAAGACGATAATTTCATCTAACCGGTTCAGGAACTCAGGACGGAAGTATTGCTTCAGTTCCTCATTCACCAAAGAGCGAATTCTGTTGTATTGTGTCTCAGTCGCATCTTCAGAGAACTCGAAGCCGATACCGCTACCACCTTTTTCAATCACCTTAGAACCAATGTTGGAAGTCAAAATCAGCAAGGTGTTCTTAAAGTCCACCGTGCGACCTTTTGCGTCAGTTAAACGCCCGTCTTCCAAAATTTGCAAAAGCATATTGAACACATCGGGGTGTGCTTTTTCGATTTCGTCGAATAGCACCACAGTGTAAGGACGACGACGGACAGCTTCTGTTAACTGACCACCTTCGTTGTAACCGACATAACCAGGAGGTGAACCGATCAATTTACTGACGGTGTGACGCTCCATGTATTCGGACATATCCAAGCGAATCATGGCTTCTTCAGCACCGAAGAAGTAGGAAGCCAAGGATTTCGCTAATTCGGTTTTACCTACCCCAGTCGGACCAGAGAAGACAAAACTAGCAATCGGCCGATTCGGATTCTTCAAGCCAACGCGAGCGCGACGAATAGCCCTGGAAACAGCCTTCACAGCGTCTTCTTGACCGATGAGCCGCTGATGTAAGGTGTCTTCCATGTGCAGCAACTTCTCGGACTCAGACTCGGTGAGTTTGTTCACCGGTACACCTGTCCAGGAAGCGACAATGTGAGCAATGTCTTCTTCTGTAACTACAGGTTCAACACCGTCACCACTAGCGCCATTACTCTTAGTTTGAGCAATAGTGCGGATTTCGGCTTTGATTTCCATTTCCCGATCACGCAGTTCTCCTGCTCGATCAAAGTCCTGGGAACGGACTGCATCATCTTTTTCTTTTAAGATTTGCCGTAGTTCCTTGTCTAACTCCTTCGCGGCTGGGGGCAGTTGGGAGTTAATCAGGCGCACCCGTGAACCCGCTTCATCCATCAAGTCAATGGCTTTATCTGGCAAAAAGCGATCGCTAATATAACGATCAGACAATTTCGCCGCCGCCACCAATGCTTCATCGGATATCTTCAGTTTGTGGTGTGCTTCATAGCGATCGCGCAAACCATATAAAATTTCTATTGTTTCATCAACAGAAGGTTCACCCACCATTACAGGCTGGAAGCGTCTTTCCAACGCTGCATCCCGTTCAATGTGTTTACGGTACTCATCCAAAGTAGTAGCGCCGATACATTGCAACTCACCTCGCGCCAAAGCTGGCTTGAGGATATTCGCCGCATCAATCGCTCCTTCGGCTGCACCTGCACCAATTAAGGTGTGAACTTCGTCAATTACTAGGATGACATTACCCGCAGAGCGGATTTCATCCATAATTTTTTTGAGACGTTCTTCAAATTCACCCCGATATTTAGTTCCCGCTACTAGCAAACCAATATCGAGTGTCACCACACGCTTATCTTCCAAGATATCGGGGATATCCTTGCTGGCGATGCGTGAAGCTAAACCTTCAGCGATGGCGGTTTTACCAACACCTGGTTCACCAATCAAAACTGGATTGTTTTTAGTCCGGCGACCCAAAATTTGGATAACTCGCTCGATTTCCTTGGCGCGTCCCACCACAGGATCAAGCTTGTTATCTATAGCCATTTGGGTCAGGTTTGATCCAAACTCATCGAGAGTTGGGGTTTTAGTGCGACCAGAGGGGCCACCCGGCGTAACTTCCGCCGTTTCTCCCAACATCCGAATCACTTGGGTTCTCACCTTGGTCAAATCTACACCGAGGTTTTCTAGCACCCTGGCTGCGACACCTTCCCCTTCGCGGATCAGGCCCAACAACAGATGCTCGGTACCAATGTAGTTATGCCCCAATTGGCGTGCTTCTTCCAAGGATAGTTCTAAAACCCGTTTTGCCCGTGGCGTAAACGGAATTTCCACGGCTACAAAGCCTGAACCCCGTCCTATGATTTTTTCAACTTCAATGCGAGCATCTTTGAGATTAACTCCCATTGATTTCAGCACCTTGGCGGCTACTCCTGTGCCTTCACCAATCAAACCCAAGAGGATCTGCTCAGTTCCGACAAAGTTGTGACCTAAACGGCGGGCCTCTTCTTGGGCCAGCATGATTACCTTAATGGCTTTTTCTGTGAAGCGCTCAAACATGGCATTTTTCCTATCACCTGCGTCGTGCCGGTATGCTGATTTTAGCACAGGCTAAAATTTTGGGTATCTGTATAAACAATTTAGATATCCAATTACCATGACACAGGTTGATAGGTTAACGAGTAGCTATTAATTAATTTCTAGGTAGCTAGTGTACTGAGGAGAGTGATTTTACCAGCATTTTGGGGGCTAAATCCAAACAATAGACTATTGATGTGGGGATTTTGTTTAGGAGTCCCAAACACACATTGTTATCATAAAATGTGTGTTGATGTCAATAAATCGGCATGAATGATAAGATTTTTTTATTAAAAAGAATTAAAACAAAAAATATTATGATATAAAACCAGGATAAAAATTTTATTTTATCTTCACAACTGTGGTTTAGAGTAAGTTAGATTTTGGAAATTTTGTCTTGAATTGTACAGAAGTTGGATATAAACCTCTGTACAGACTCCTTTAAACTTTAATTAAAGCTTTGATGTTAGTATCGCGAGCGATCGCACTGGCAGAATTAAAGGATGAAACCGGGGATTTTATCGCCTATTAAATTAAGTAGCCATCATGAACATTACCCATTACCAGGTTGTTCACTGGATATGAGGTTTTGCGTTAAGTTGACTGTAATAAATCATCCCCGGAAATGATGGTAGTATAAAAAGTGTAACTATTGTTCTGAAGATAGCGGCGGTCTTGCTTAACGATAGCCATGAACTCACGGTGTCCTTCCGTTAGCCGACCGACTAAACAACCTGCACTAGCTCCTTTGATATCATTGCTGGGGTAATCATAGCCCCAATGTTGATTAACGGCAAAATAATCACCTGTATCCAATTCATCACCAGTTCGTTTGAAATCTTCGTTAAAATCTCGACAAACAGTGATGTTTCCACATTGAACTAATGCTTCATGGGGATTGGAAGTACCGTGTTTTCCCACTCTCCAAGCCTTGTATTGTCCAAACTGGATTCTTGCTGCTCCTTTGCGATTCATGGGTTTGTGAGTATATTTACTACCTGGTTCAGTAGTTGCTTGCCAATGATCAACGATTTTGGGGACACCATCTATGATTTCGATCACAATGCGGCGGTCATTAAAGGCGTTGGCAGCATCACTATTGAGTGTCCAGTCTCCATTTATACCTTCGATATAAACAATGTTGTATTCTTTGGGATTGGTGAATACTTCATAATTTTTAGCCAACATATATTTAATGATCTTGCTGGCAATATCAGTTCCTAGATTTAAAGGAGGTTTTGGCAGGTCTTCTGTTTTAGTTTCAATCAATTTTTTGGCTGTGACTGCACCTAGAAAATCAGTTTCTCCTGTTTCTGTTAAGGTTTGGAACTTTTTCAGTGCGGCTGTGGAAACTGGTCCAAATAGTCCGTCAGCGGGTGGTTCTAGGAGTCTTAAATCAATTAATCTTACTTGAACTTGCCGAGACAATTCCCGATCTTCAGCGATCGCTTCGTAACCCCATTTTTCCTCTGTATTCAAGAAGTTTTGTAGTTTCATATTATACGCTTAATAATTCAAGTGTTTTGTTTGCACCACGTTAAATAAGCTATCTTAAATTTCAAATCTATAAATAACCTTTATTATTTTTTAACAAGGAATATTAACAAGGAAAATAGGCGATTGCTCTGATTATCTCATTCTCAGTAAGCTCAAACGAAGTTAGCCAGGGGTAGTTCATTGTTCCATAAGTACCTGGACAGAATTAATTACATATTATTTATTTACCAATCCTTTGTCCATTACGGATTTCAGTCCAAATATTTGTGTAATTAATTTTGTCTCATTACTTACTTCCATTCTAAAAT